>JBBQXH010000335.1:0-3380 GCA_038209835.1 Gaiellales bacterium
GACGGCGTCAGCTCGTCCTCGGCGCGGTTGCGATCCTCGTCCTCGCCGCCGACCAGCTGACCAAGGCTGCCGTTCGGTCGGCCGTCGAGCTCGGTTCCGCCACCCACCTCGTCGGGCCGTTCTGGATCCACCACGTACGCAACAGCGGGATCATCGGCGGCCACTTCCAGGGCGTCGGGCTCGCCGTCGGCGTCGTGACGATCGCCGTGGTTGCGGCGATGATCGTTTACGTCGCCCGCTCGCGAACGCTCCGTGCATGGGCCGTCGTCGCGTTCGGCTTGCTCCTCGGCGGGAGCCTCGGGACTCTCCTCGACCGCCTCCGCCTCGGCTACGTGACCGACTTCGTCGATCGCGGCAACGGCAAGGCGTTCAACCTCGCAGACGTCGCGATACTCCTCGGCATCGCACTCGTCCTCGGCTACTCGCTCCTTCGTCGGCCCTCACGCTCGGAGCCGACACCGGAGACGCCGCCCGGCTGAGCCCGAGGTCACGAGAGCGAGTCGGAACCGTCGTCCGCGATCGTCCAGTGCGGGTTGTGGGCGATCTCCCACGGGTGGCCGTCGGGGTCGACGAACACCCCGGAATAGCCGCCCCAGAACGTCGCGCCACCCGGACGAGCGATCGTCGCGCCAGCCCCCGCGGCCTCGGCCAGCAGCGCGTCGACCTCCTCGGGCGAGCCGAGGTTGTGAGCCAGTGTGACGCCGCCCCAGCCGCCGGCGTCGTCGACCCCGCTGTCCTCCGCAAGTGCGTCGCGCCCCCACAGAGAGACGACGAGCCCGCCGGCCTGGAAGAAAACGACGTCCGATTCCGGCTCGCATGCGGACGTCCAGCCGAGCGCCTCGTAGAACCGGCGAGCCCGACCGAGGTCCGAGACCCCGAGCGTGATGACGCTCACACGCTGCTCCACGGCGTTCTCGAGCTCGGGGTGGCCTCAGGCCCCGGCGGCGACCAGGACGAAGTCTGTGGCGAAGCCGGCGAACAGGCCGATCAGGAGCCCCGTGACGAGGATCTCCTTCGACCCGAGCTTGCGCCCCGCGTTCAGGAGCTCCATGACGACATAGAGGATCGAGCCCGCGGCGAGGCCGAGGAACACGACCGAGAGCATCTCGCTGACGAAAGCCTGGCCGATCAGCGTTCCGACGAACGTCGGGCCGCCGCCGATGAGCCCGAGCAGCGCGAGGAATCCCCAGCTCGGGCGTTTCTCCTCGGATGCGAGCGGAGCGACGATCCCGAAGCCCTCCGTGGCGTTGTGCAGGCCGAAGCCGATGACGAGGAGCAGTGCGAGCGCGATCTCGTCCGAGGCCGCTGCCTGGCCGATCGCGAGCCCCTCGGCGAAGTTGTGCAGGCCGATCCCCGTCGCGATGAGCAGTGCCAGCATCCTCGCCGGCGAGCTGGCGAGCGCGCGCGCCGGGCGCTCGAACTCGGCGACCGACGCTGCCCCTGGGCCGATCATCGAGATCCGCTTGGCGCGACCGATCATCCGGCGCTCGTACAGCACGAGTCCGCCGAGCCCGACCGTGAGCCCGCACGCACCGACCGCGGCGAGGGCTGCGAACCGACCCCAGGAGCCCGTGCCGTCGACGGCGGCCGCGGTGAGCGCCCCCTCGACCGGCTCCACGGCTTGCGCGAGGATGTCCCAGAACAGGAAGAGCAGGACTCCGGTGGCGATCGCGTTCAGGAGCGCGCGAGTCCTCGCACTCAGATGCCGCAACCGCGCGACCGGCAGCCCGAGGAAGATCGTCAGTCCAGCGATCGCGCCTAGAGCGAGTATCTGTCCCTGCGACACAATCCCTCTCGGAAGGAGGAGGGCAACGCTGTAAGGCTGCCCTAACGGTTGAAGTCAAGCACGGCTACGCAGCGGCTGTCAACTGCTGTCCGCAGGGACAGGATCCCTCGCTACCGTGGTATCGAGGTCGGCCGCGACCTGCGCCATCGAGACGTTCATCACAGAGCTGTCGAGGGTCATGAGGAACTGCCCGGCGGCGAGCCGAGGAGGACGAGCTTCGAGCCGCTCGAGGCCTCCGCCCTCACGGCGGCGTCAGCTGCCATGCGTTGCTAGCGGCGGAACTGGAGCTCGTGCCACGAGGGGACGGGCGCAAGCTCGAGCAAGGCGCGGTCGCCGCGCGGATCGCGATACGTGAAGTCGGAGCTCGTCTCGTCCCACTCGACCTCCAGCAAGTCTTCCTTCACGCGGTGATCCAGCCAGGCGCCGCGGAAGACGAGCTTGCGTAGCCAGTAGACGAGCGACTCGTTCTCGACGAGCGAGAGGCGTTCCCAATGGCGCACGAGATACTCGCCGAGCCCGCTGCGCGGATCGTCGATGCGACCCTCTGAGGCCAGCTCGACGAGATCGGAGATCTCGCCCGGATCGAGCTCCTCGTCCCCGACGAGGCCGAGCCTCACGGCCGCCGTGTTGACCCGTTGCTCGAAGTCGAGCGCGTTGAAGCCGAACCGGTATCCCAGAAACTCGACGACGTAGTCGTCACCCGATGCGTAATTCCCCGCGTGCACATGACAAGAATAGAGCGGTCTGCGGGCACCATGCCCTTGGCCTACGCGGCCCGGCGGGCGCGACGGCGAGGCCTGCGCGCGGGGGTGAGCTGCCCTTCGAGGTCGAGTAGCACCTCGATCTCGCGCACGAGCTCAGGCCCTACGGCCTCTTCGAGGCGCAGCGAGGCGGGCTTGCGAGCGGGATCGGTCATCCGATCGAACGACCGGAGGTCAGCCGCGAGCCGGGGTGTTCCGCGCGCGCGTCGCCGTACCGGCCGTCCGAACAAGATGTACCCGAGCGCTTCGACGATTCTCATTCGACTCGCTTTCGTTTCGCTTCCGTGAACTCCTCTCCCCGTTCTGAGGGGTTCATTGGAGCCTTTCCGTCCGACCCGCTTCCTACTGTTCATCGCATGTTCGAGGGCACGTGGACGTTGCGTCCGTGCCCCCGCCGGGAGGTCGAAGCGCTCGCGGAGGCGTTATCGATCAGCGAGACGACCGCGAGGGTTCTCGTCCGGCGAGGGTACGACGACCCCGGGGAGGCGAAGGCCTTCCTCGCAGCCGAGCTCGTCTCGCACGATCCTCGCTCGCTGGGAGACATGGACGCGGCATGTGACCTGATCCGAAGATCGATCGCGGACGGGGCCAGGATCTGTGTCCACGGCGACTACGACGTCGACGGCATCTGTGCGACGGCACTGGCCGTTCTCGTGCTGAGGCAGCTCGGAGCCGAGGTCGAGTGGCATCTCCCGAGCCGCTTCGAGGAGGGCTACGGCATCGCGGGCGAGACTCTGACCAGACTGGCCGGGGAGGGGTTCGGTCTCGTGCTGGCCGTGGACTGGGGGATCACCGCGGTAGACGAGGTGGCGCACGCGAGAGCGCTCGGACTC
>JBBQXH010000336.1:0-3369 GCA_038209835.1 Gaiellales bacterium
CCACGAGCGGGAGCACGCTTCGCTCGAGGCCGACCATCGCACCGACGAACGCGTTCAGCGCGACAAGCAGCGTGAACTGATGGGCGTTTGCCCGAAGGCCGAGCCTGACCGGGCTCGAGGTCACGCTGACGCGGCTACGACTCCACGCCGGTTCGCCGCGACGATTGCTGCCTGATCGGCCGGAGGCGACGGCACGTCCTCGAGGAGCGCTCGAGCGAACTCCTCCGCGTCCGCGTACTGAAGCGCACCGTTGTGGCGCCGCTCGAACCCGATCGACGAGAAAGGATTCCCGGAGAGCGCCCGCCCACAGACTGAGCCGCCGTAATGGCTCGGGTACACCACCACATAGTCTGGAAGCTCGAGCAGACGCTGCATCGAGGCGAACTGCGCTCGCGCGAGCCGGTGCGGGTCGCCTTGCGCGTGAAGGTCGGGACGCCCGACGTCGCCGACCAGCAGGGAGTCGCCGGTGAAGACGAGCCACGGATCGTCCGTGCCCCGCCGTCGATCAGAGACCTCGTACGCGAAGTGCGCGGGCGCATGGCCGGGCGTTGAAAGGCCTCGAACGAGCGTGTTGCCGAGCTCGATGACCCGCCCTTGGGTCAAGGGCGTGTGCTCGAAATCGACGCCCGCCCCATCGGGCAGATACGCGGTCGCACCTGTCGCCTCGACGAGCACTGGAAGCCCAGACACGTGGTCAGCTTGAACGTGCGTCTCGAACACTGCGACGATCGGGGAACCGGCCCGTTCAGCCTCGGCGAGATAGTCGGCAACGAGTCCGACGTGCGGATCCACCACCGCGAGAACACCTTTCGTAGTGCACCCGAACAGGTAGCTCGCGCATGCCGTCTCGCCGTACAAGAAGGGTCGAAGCAGCACAGTCTCCTCCTCGGGGCCCGTTTCTTCCCTTGTGCGTCCTGACACGCTACGCTCTGGTCATCCATCGAGCTAGGCGTAATCACCGATAGGAGTCATCGTCGTGTCCGATACATCGCTTTCGCTTCTGTGGGACGCCACACGACTCCGCCTCCTGGTCGAGATCGAGCGCGGTGGAAGCGTCTCCGCAGCGGCGCAGGCGATCGGAATCGGACAGCCAACCGCGAGCGAGCACCTCCGCCTCCTCGAGGCCGCGGCCGGACAGCGGCTCGTCGAGCGAACGGACGTGGAAGCCAGTTGACCGAGGCCGGTCGCGTGCTCGCGCTGCACGCGGCTCAGGCGCTCGCGACCCTCCGCGCAGGCGAGGAGGAACTTGCTGCCCTTGCAGGGCTCGAGGGGGGAACGATTCACATCGGCGCCTCCACGACGCCCGGGGTCTACCTCCTCCCTGACACGCTTGGCTGTTTCCGCCGTGACCACCCGAACGTCGACATCGAAGTCGAGATCGCCTCGACCGGCGAGATCATCGAGCGGCTCCTCACAGGTCGCGTACTGCTCGCTCTCGTCGGTCAAACAGAGACCGACGACCGCGTCGCGCTCGACCCGTTCCTCTCCGACGAGCTCGTCGGGATCACCAAACCTGGCCTCCTGCCGCTACAAAACGGCTCAGCCTCACGCACAGTCCTCGGCCAGCAAACACTCCTCGTCCGCGAGAAGACGTCGAGCACCCGCCAGGTCACGAGTTCCGCACTTGCCAGGGCTGGCATCCATCCCGCGAGGATCTGGGAACTCGACTCGAGCGAGGCGATCAAGCGAGCCGCACGCGAGGGACTCGGCATCGCCTTCCTCTCCCGCTATGCCGTAGCCGAGGAGATCGAGCGGAACGAGCTCGAGCGATTCCGCCTCGAAGGAAGCCCGCCGATAACGCGCAAGCTCCACATCGCCCGACTCGCCCGCCGCCCCCTCACCCCAAGCGAACGAGGCTTCGTTGAAACCCTCACCCGATGCTGCGCGAAGAACGACGAGTACGCAGCAGCCTGCGTCGCCTAACGAGACTCGACCGGCTCGCGCCTAGGCGGGCTCGCTGTCGGCGTAGGAGCCGACGGCCGTTACGTCGTCGAAGACTCGACGGACGCGAGCGAATGCACGTTGATCGCCTCCGCACCCATCCCGCCTTCTCGCAGGTCGAACTCGACTCGCTGTCCCTCGCTCAGCGTCGCGAGGGAATCGCCGACAATGTTCCTCTGGTGCACCCAGATGTCGTTCCCGATCACATCGGGAGCGATGAACCCGTACCCACTCGTCCTGTTGAACGATTTGACGATGCCGCTTGCCATCGAACCGCGCCTCCATTCTCGCTCTCGAGCCCCGACCTCGTCTGTGCCGGAATCGAGCACAGCGGGTCGTACCGCTCCTCGATCACGGTACCAGCGCTTCTCTGCAGGGATCGCAACAGATGTCACGTGGTACGATTGTGCTGTCGTTGACGCAACCCAGAGACAGGAGCGAAGCAGTGGCCACGCACGAGAACCTCGCCCAGTGGCACGGAACGATGCTGGTCGATCGCGACGGCGAGAAGATCGGCAAGCTCGAGGACGTGTACGTCGACGTCGAGACCGACGAGCCGCAGTTCGGCACCGTCAAGGAGGGCGTGATCGGTCGCCATCTGACGTTCGTGCCACTCGGTGGAATCAGCATCGGCCCCGACGACCTGCAGGTACAGGTCCTGAAGGATCAGGTCAAGGCAGCCCCCAACATCGAACCACACGGTGACGAGCTCACGCAGGAGGACGAGTCGGCCCTCTACCACCACTATCAGCTCAACTACACGCCCCTGGAGACGGCGGGCGGTCGCCGGCTCGCGCGGCGCTGAAACGAGCTCCTATCCCGGCGGAATGTTCTGGTTCATCCGGAACAGGTTGTCCGGGTCGTACTTCCGCTTCAGCTCGACGAGCCGGTCGTAGTTCGGGCCGTAGGCCGCCCGCACGGACTGCTCGTCCCCGTCGTCGTCGGCGAGGTAGTTGAGCCAGCGCCGGCCCGCGAAGTGCGGCTCGGCAGCGGCGTAGGTCTCACGCGTCCAGGCGACGTTCTTCTCGGTGTCGGCCGGGTTCATCCAGACCGAGGGAATCAGGAAGTTGTAGCCGGCTTCGCGATGCGGCACCGCGGTAGCCGACACGGGGATGCGCGTGACCTCGCCGTGGAACAGCTCGAACAGAATCGCGCTCATCGGCGACGGACAGGTGGCGAACTGGGCGACGACGATATCGATCAAGTCGTCCGGCAACCCGGACAGGAAGCTCGACTTCCAGTAGTTGTTCGAGCCGGCCGGGTACCCCGCGTCGAGAATCGAGTTGAGCGCCGCGTACGGCATCGGGCCGACCATCGTCTCAAGCGGCGAGCCGAAGGCGAGGAGCGGGGCGAGGTCGTCGTTCGCCTGCTCGGGCGGCCCTGTGTGGCAGACGAGGAACCCGGAGATCTTCGTGCCCGACCCGTCCG
>JBBQXH010000337.1:0-3363 GCA_038209835.1 Gaiellales bacterium
GGCACGAGTCGTCTTATCACCGATACGACGACCTTCGTGACTCGTGTCGAAGCCCGCAAGGCACTCGACTGTCGCGAACTGAAGGAGTTCGTCGTGGGGTCGCGCGCCACATTGACTGATGTGTGCCGACCGTGCGCGGCAAAGCTCGAGGCCGCAGCCGCTTTGAGTAGCTGATGTTCCTGAGCTACGCGGCGCTCTTCGGCGCGGCCGGCTCGCTGACGAGGCCGTTCACGTGCGCCCAGCGGCTTGCCTCGGTGCGGTTCGCGACGCCGAGCTTTCGATAGATGTTCGAGAGGTGGAACTTGACCGTCTGCTCGGTGACCCAGAGCATCCGGGCGAGTTGCCCGTTCGAGTGGCCCTCGGCGACGAGCCGGAGGATCTCGAGCTCTCGTGGCGTCAGTCCGGGGGAGCCCGGGGTCGGCTCTTCCTGCTGGGGGCGGGGGTGCGGCTGGGGTCGCATGCCTGCGAGGTAGACCGAGTGGTCGAAGGCCTGGCGGATCGCCGCGGTGAGGTCGTCCGGGTGGACGGTCTTGATCACGTAGGCGGAGGCGCCGGCGGCGAACGCCTGGTCGATCCAGGCGGGGTCGTCGTACATCGAGAGCACGATCACCTTGACGCCGGGCGCACGGGCGAGCGCATCGCCGACCCAGTCGATCCCCTCGGAGTCCGGCTTCAGCTCGAGCGCGGTGACGAGGATGTCAGGCTGGTGCTCGTCGAGGAGGCCGAGCGCGACAGCTGTGGAGGTCGTCTTCCCGACGACCTCGATGTCGACGCGGGCAAGGACGCTCTCGACCGCGTCCAGCCAGAGCGGGTGCGGATCGAGAAGGACGGCGGTGAGTATTTCGGAGGATGTCATCCGGGGTTGATCCTCTTCGTCGATGCTAGGTTGGGTGTCTCGTGGCTGCATTCGTGTACCCCGTTCGAGCGAGTTGTGGATAACCCCTCGGGGGGAGGACTATTTCGCAGCATAGGAGAGGTTTTTTCGAACGTCTAGACCTGTGGAGCCGGTTGGGGGGGAACAACATCCCTTCACGCCGATAACGGCTTGTTCACGCCCATCGACGCTTCTCCCGTTCCGTGCGCAGGAGCGGGATGACCGGCGTCTCGCGATCGTCGCCGTCGTGCTCGAGCGGCTCGGGCTCCCCGCCCCGGGAGAGCGAGCGCGCGAGCGCGCTCATCACGGTCACGGCCCGTGCGGCTTCCTTGCGTCCGTCGCGCGCCTGTCGGGCCGATCGCGTCACGGTCAGGAAGTGCTCGCATTCGAGCTCGAGCGAGTTCTCCCCCGCCAGTCGGTGCGCGACGACGTCCCCGAGCCGGGTGCTCTGCTCGCGAGCCGTCGTCGCGGCACCCTTCTCGTGGATCGTCAGCGTGCCCGTCGGGTCGGAGGGATCGAAGACGGCCGTTCGCTCCGAGCCGACCACCGCGAGCCGGCGCGTGCTCCTCGGGTCGAGGCGCGAGAGGTGCAGGTGGCCCGAAACGCCGTTCAGGAATCCGAGGCGGCAGAGGACGAGGTCATGCTCGCCGTCCGGACTGTGTGACTCGCCGCGGGCCGACACGACGAGCGGATCCTCGCCCGTGAGGTAGAGGATCACGGCCACGTCGTGGGCGCCGAGATCCCAGAGCGTGCTCGAGTCCTCTCCTGGTCGCGCGAGCTCTTGCCTCACCGCGTCGACGTAGTAGACGTCGCCCACATGGCCGAGCTCGATCAGCTCCTTCAGCTTGCGGATCGCCGGGTGAAAGAGAAGCAGGGACTCGACCATCAGGCCGCGCCGCTGACGGCCGGCCAGCTCGACGAGCGTCTGCGCATGCGCGTTCGTGAGGGCGAGCGGCTTCGTGACGAAGACGTGCTTGTCTGCCTCGAGCGTCCGCCGGGCCAGCTCGAAATGCGTGCTCGCCGGAGTCGCGATCACCAGCGCGTCGACGGTCTCGTCGGTGAGCAGATCGTTGAACCTTCCCGAGACTCGGATCTCCGGGAAGCGATCGCTCATCTCCTTGCGGATCTCCCGGCTGCGGTCGCAGAGCCAGGAGACGCGGGCTCCCGGGAGATCGGTGAACGTTCTGACCAGCTGCGTTCCGAAGGCGTCGAGGCCGACGACGCCGATGTTGACGGGCGCTGTCACTCCCGGCGCATGCTCCCGACCAGCGTGACTGCGAGAAGCCCGAGGCCGAGGAGCATGGCACCGGCAAATGCGACGCTGATCCGATGGAGTTCATCACCTGGCAGCACCGCATAGAGGCCGATGAAGAGCGCAGCGGCGGCGAGCCACGCGAGCGCTGCCCGCCAGACGGCGGCGAGCGCGAGAAGAGCCTGCGAGACGGTTCCGGCGGCGAGGTAGAAGCCGACCGCCGCGCCGAGGAGCGCGAGGTCACCTCGTCCGGCGTCGAAGCCGTCTCCGTAGACGAGACGCATGGCCGCAGGCCCGACCGACCATGTGAGGAGCGCGATCAGCCCTCCGACTGCGAGGAGCATTGCGGACACGCGGGCGACAGCGCGTCCGACGGCGGCGCGCTCGTCGCGCGCGTGGAGGTAGGTCAGGTTGGGAAGGAGCGCTGCGGCGAGCCCCTGGAAGACGTAGACGGGCGCCCGGACGAGCATCGTCGCGGCGAAGACGACTCCCGCAGCGGCGCTGGCGCCCGCGCCGCCGCCGATGACAACGAGGAGTGGCGCGCCGTTGACGAGCAGCTGGTCGGCGCCCGCCACGATCGCGGCGGGCGCTGCGAAGCCGAGGGCCGCTCCCATCCGAAACGACGGGCCGCCGCTACCGGTCGAGAGGCGACCGATGTGGCTCCGTCCGGCCACCAGCGGGATGGCGGCGCCGGCCAGGCCCGCGGACACGATTGCGAGCGCGGCGAGGCTCTGCGAGGCCACGAAGACGAGTGGGGCGGCGACCGCGATTCGCACGGCGCCGTCCGCCATGAGACCCAGGCCATAGCCCCCGAACCACCGCACGCCGCCGAGCACGCCTCGCACGAGGTACTGGAGTGCGTACGCGACGATGCCCGCGACGAGCATCGCCGTCATGAGGTCGTTTCCGAGGAAGAGCCGGTCGGTGACGATCGACCAGCAGGCGACCGTGGCGATCCCGAGCGCCCCCAGGACGATCGCCGCGATCAGTCCGACCGACCGCAGAACGGTTCGAACCTCCTCGCCGCGCGCGAGGCGATCGGCGACCGAGCGTGAGGTCGTCTGCTCGAGCGGTCGGAAGAGAACGATGGCCACGATGAACACGGCGCCCCAGAGGACGGCGATCTGACCGTACGCGTGCGGCCCGAGCGATTGCGCTGCAAGGATCTGGAAGGCGTACGTCAGCACGCCCGACGCGATCATGGCCGCGGTCAGCAGCCATGCGCCGGACAGGGCCG
>JBBQXH010000338.1:0-3363 GCA_038209835.1 Gaiellales bacterium
CACCTGGGAGAGCCTTCGCGGCTTGTACACCGTGAAGGGCAAGCCGACGCGGATGATCGAGGATTTCGAAGGATCGCCTCGTTACTGCAACGGCTCGAGCCTCTGGAACATCCCGGGCGGCGAGAGCGTCACGATCCATGGAAGGACCGGAACCTTGGTAAGCGTGTGCGGGAGGCGCGACTGCTCGTTCAAGGAGGGTTCCTGGGGTCTCGAGTGGTGCGAGCGCGGCACGACCGTCCAACTGATCGCAGACGGCCTGACGAAGACCCGGCTCGTCGCTCTCGCGCGCAGCACACGCCCGGTCGACCGGGCCAAGCCCGGCCGCTGCGAACCGGTCAACTAACGACGTTCAGCAGTTCGGACGGTACGAGCGGAAAGCTCGACCGTCGTCTGCGTCGTGATCGACACGTGCGCCGCTTTACACGCATCCCGAGCTCGCAACCGATGTCGTCCTCGGCTCTGGTCTTGCAGACGCACGCAGATAGTGACCCGATGGACACGAACGGCACAGACCACCACACTGCGCCTCGAACGACGTCAGCCCCTATTGCGAGGACTGGACGGCAGCGCCGCTCGCAGCCCGTAGACGAGCCTCGACCACCGATCAGGGGCCAGACCCCTTGAAAGGCGCCGGGGAGTCGTCACACTTCCGTATGACTCTCGTCACACCTCTGGTGCCAGATGGCTTGCTCCTGACCCGTATTGCGCTGCGGCGCCTGCTTTCGTAACGCTTTCGGGCCTATTCCTCACAGGCCGGGCCTGCAGTTCGGCAGCGCGCCGCGGTTTCTCCCCAGGAGCTTGTGGAGCGGCGGACACAGTTCTGACAGATGTCTCTGCGACGATTGCAGCCACACGGATGCGCTCGCGGAGGGCTCTCCTGCGGACGGATTGAGCGGAGAGCTCGGGCTATTCGTCGCGGAGGAACGACGGGACTTCGAGCACCTCGGCGGGTACCTCGAAGCCATCGGACTCGCCCTCGGCGGGCTCCCGATCCCGTGGCCGGTCGAGCAGCGGCGCCTCCACCGGTCGTTCCCGACGCTCCCGGCGATACTTGCCGTCGAAGCCGGTCGCGATGACGGTAACGCGCACCTCGTCGCCCATCGAGTCGTCGATGACCGCGCCGAAGATCACGTTCGCGTTGCGGTCTGCCGCACCCGTGACGACCTCGGCGGCCTCGTTGACCTCGAACAGCCCGAGGTTGGGGCCGCCGGTGATATTCAGCAGGATGCCGGTCGCGCCCTCGACAGAGGCCTCGAGGAGCGGCGAGGACACCGCGGTCTTGGCAGCCTCTGCCCCGCGGTTCTCGCCCTTCGAGATCCCGATGCCCATGAGCGCCGACCCGGCGTCGCGCATGATCGTCCGAACGTCGGCGAAGTCGAGGTTGACGAGCCCCGGCACGGTGATGAGATCCGTGATGCCCTGAACGCCCTGCCGCAGGATGTCGTCCGCCATGCGGAAAGCGTCCATGATCGACGTCTGCGGCTCGACCACCTGCAGGAGCCGGTCGTTCGGGATGATGATGAGCGTGTCGACCTTCTCGCGGATCGTCTTCACGCCCTGCTCGGCCTGATCCGCGCGCTTCTGCCCCTCGAACGTGAAGGGTCGCGTCACGACGCCGACGGTCAGGGCACCGAGCTCACGCGCGATCTCCGCGATCACCGGCGCGGCGCCCGTGCCCGTTCCGCCGCCTTCGCCGGCCGTCACGAACACCATGTCAGCGCCCTTGAGTGCCTCCTTCAGCTCGTCACGGCTCTCCATCGCCGCCTCGAAGCCCACGCGAGGATCCGCGCCGGCGCCGAGACCTCGCGTCGCTTTCGCCCCGATGTGCAGCTTGACGTCGGCCTCGCACATGAGCAGCGCCTGCGCGTCCGTATTGACGGACAGGAACTCCACGCCCTTGAGGCCCGCGTCGACCATCCGCGTTACGGCGTTCGAACCGCCGCCGCCGACGCCGACGACTTTGATCACTGCCAGATAGCTGCCTGCTTGTTCTCTCATACTCTCAACCCTTCTCTCAACCTCAACCGGAAGGTTGCTCCAGAGTACGTTGTATCGGCATGGCGTGTCAATGGCTTAAATGCAGGGAAAACGTGCGTTAAGTCTCACCCTCAAGCTTCGACTTGAGGCTTAGACGCACCTACGGGCCTCGCGGGAAGGCTCACGTCGAGGTACGCGAGACCGCCGCGATCCTCGAGCGAAAGGCTCCGCAGGACGGTCGCCGCGACGGCGAGCTTCACCCGAACGTCAACTGCCGCACCCAGCCGAAGCTCGGTGCTCCCGGACAAGATGAGGGTGAGCTCGTCAGACGTACTCCGAGCCGACAGGACTCTCGCCGGGAATCCGCTCGGGACGGCCGCGAGTGCGGCGGCGGCCCACCCGCCGGATTCGCCCGTCAGGATCTCGGACGGCCTGATGCCGGCGCTCTCACGCGGAAGCCAGATCCGCGGTAACTGTTCGCGCGTTCCGACATCGACGCGCTCGAGAACCTTTCCGGAGGCTGCAACGAGCCACGCATCGCCGGAGCGACGGATCACGGCGATCGGATCTTCGGTCCGTACCGCGACGTGGAGGGTGCGCGGGAAGCCTCGGTCGACCGACACGGACCGCACGGCCGGGATCGCCTCGACCGAGCGCTCGACGGCGGCGAGATCGAGGCCGACCAGACTGCGCCCACGATACTGCGCGAGAGCCGCCTCGATCTGCTGTTCGATCGGAGCTGACGCCCCCGTCACCTCGACCGTGCGAACGGCGAAGACTGAAGTCGTGCGGGCTAAGGCGTAGACCAGCCCGGCGAGCGCCACGGTGAGGAGAAGTACGACTGCAACGCGGGTTAGGCTGACGCGCAGTCGGACTCCCTGCGATCGGGCGAGCGGAAGCGCGGGCCGCAGTGTCGAGGCCATGCCGCGTCTTTCGCCGGTGCCACTTCGCCTCCTGCCTCGTGGCTGGCTCTCAGTTGTCCTCGGAAGACTCGCTAGGAAGCCGTGGAATCTCGATCCGACCGAGGAGCTCGACCTCTGGCTCGAGGGCGACCCCGTACTGCTCCCACGCGCGTCGGCGCGCCTCGGCGATCAGCTCGAGCGCGTCGGCCGTGCGTGCGCCGCCGACGTTCTCGATGAAGTTCGCGTGCTTCGGCGAGATCTGAGCACCGCCGACCCGGTAGCCCTTCAGCCCGCATGCCTCCAGGATCTGCCCGGCGCCGAGGTCGTGAGGGGGGTTCTTGAACACGCTCCCGAAGGTTCGCTTGCTCGTCGGCTGGGCTTCCTTCCGCGTCGCCTGCATCTCGGCGATCGTCCTGCGGATCTCCTCCACGGGGCGCGGGACGAGCTGGAGCTCGGCCGCGGCGACGACCTGGCCGTGGCGGAT
>JBBQXH010000339.1:0-3354 GCA_038209835.1 Gaiellales bacterium
CGTTGTTGATCGACAGGTTGGCCAGATCGAAGAACACATCGCCCATCCCCGCGTACTCCCAGTCGACGATGCGAATCGCCCGTCCGTCGTCGATGAAGTTGGCGTTCAGGAGGTCGTTGTGGCACGGCCGCTGTGGGCCCGGGCCCCTTGCCGTCTCGATCGCCGTTGCCGTCTCGTGCGCCCTCCCGTAGGCCTCCGGGACGGTCACGCCGTGAGCAGACGCCGTGGCGCAGAACACCTCGACGACCCGAAAAGCGTCGAACCGACCTGGGATCGAGGTGCCGTCGTGGAACTTGCGGAGCGCCCCGGCCGCCCGCCGGACGTTCTCCGGGCGCCGCAACTCCTCCGGTGGCATCGGGCGGCCTTCGATGAAGCGCGTCACGAGATAGCCCTCCGGCTCGACGAATTCGACGACCTCGGGCCCGACGCCCACGGCGGCGGCAGCGACCGTCGCTCCATACTCTGCTTGACGGTCGATCCCCAGGAAATGGGTGTCCTTGCCGCCGATCCGGAGCACGTAGACGCCGTCGTCGAGCGTCACCTTGAAGTTGTGGTTCGTGATGCCTCCGCCCAGCGGCTCAGTTACGGCTTGCCGTCCGGGCCAGATCCGCGCGAGGATGGGCTCGAGCTCCACGAGCCGATCCTATGGCGATTCCACTCCTTCGGCATCCCGAGTCGGTCGTTCTCGTCGTCGTAGACGGGGATGATCTCGTGTGCGTCCGGCAGACGCGCCTCGGGGCGCCTGATCTGACACTCGAGCTCCCGTCCGGGAAGATCGAGCCCGGAGAGATGCCAGACCAGGCGGCGGTGCGTGAGCTGGCCGAGGAATGCGGCTTAGCTGCCGCCGAGAGCGCGTATCTCGGCTCCTTCTGGGTCGTCCCTGCGTACTCGACGGAGCGATGCCATGTCTTCCAGGTCGCGAGCCTGTCCCCGGCCGAGGCCGCGGTACTCGACGACGATGAGGACATCGAGGTCGAGAGAATCCCGGTCATCGAAGCGTGGGAGCGCCTCTCCGACGCCGCCTCTCTCGCCGCCCTCGGCATCTGGCGACACGGGTCGAGATGAGCATCGAGATCCGCCGAGCGCGCACCGCCGACGTGCCCGGCATTCGCTCGCTCGTGGAGGGCTACGTCCCGGGCGGCATCATGCTCGGCAAGGCGCCAGTGACGTTCTACGAGGACGTCCAGGAGTTCTGGGTCGCGACGGAGGGTGAGGCCGGCCGCGTCGTCGGCTGCGGAGCGCTCCACGTGCTCTGGGAGGATCTCGCCGAGATCCGTACGGTCGTGGTCGATTCCGGCATCCATCGCAGCGGCCTCGGCTCGCGCATCGTCGAGCAGCTGATCGACACCGCGAGATGGCTCGGCCTGCGTCGCATTTTCGTCTTGACCTTCGAAGTCGAGTTCTTCGGACGTCTCGGCTTCGAGCCAATCGAGGGAACGCCGGTCGCAGCGGCAGTCTACGAGGAGCTCCTACGCTCATTCGACGAGGGGATCGCCGAGTTCCTCGATCTCGAGAGCGTGAAGCCGAACACGCTCGGCAACACGCGCATGCTGTTGCATCTCTAACCGCGCTCCTGATACGGTGTGTTTCATATGAGAGACACGTCGTCTCATGACGAGAGTCTCGCTGCGTGGCCGGATCTCCTGGAAGGGGCGCGACGCCTCGCCCGTCGCGGTGAGTGGTCAGAGGCGACGATGGACGAGATCGCGCGCGAGGCCGGCGTCTCTCGCGTCACCCTCTATCGCCGTGGCGCAACCCGCGCCAGGATCGTCCAGGCACTGCGGGAACAGCTCGCGCAGGAGGAGCGCGACGCGCTCTGGCCGGCGGTCGCAGGCGGCGGGACGGCGCACGAACGTCTCGAGGCGGCGCTCCACGCGTATTGCGCAGTGAGCGAGCGTAACCTGGAGCTCATCGCGATCCTCTCGGACGACCTCCGAGACGCGGTCTACCACGAGGAGGGAGACGAGCCCCTCACCCGGCGAGAGTTCACCGATCCGTTGCGCAGGCTCCTCCTCGACGGGGCAACCGACGGAAGCCTGCGCACGGTCGCCGACCCCGGCGAGACTGCAACCGTTCTCTACAACATGGTCGGCTGGACGTACCAGCACCTGAGGCGAGGGCACCGGTGGAGCCCGGAGCGTGCCTCCGGAGCGGTCATCGGCCTCGCGATCTCAGGACTCGAGCCATGATGCGCAGGCTCGTCCCGGACGGCGTCGACCGCCGCGGCCTCTTCCTCCTGACGTTCGGGCATACGGGTAGCGACATCTGCCAGGGCGCCGTGCCGGCGATGCTTCCGTTCATGGTTGTCGAGCGCGGGTACTCGTACGCCTCGATCGGCGCCCTCTACCTCTTCGCAAGCCTCGGCTCGTCGTTAGTGCAGCCCCTGTTCGGTCTCTACGCCGACCGGATCCGCGCTTCGTGGCTCATGCCGGTGGGTCTCGTGGTCGGAGGACTCGGAATCGCCGGGGCCGGGCTCGCGCCCAGCTTCGCCCTCACGGCCGCGGGCTTCCTCATCGGAGGACTCGGCGTCGCGGCCTTTCACCCAGAGGCGGCACGCTTTGCCAGCTCTGTCGCCGCTCCCCGCCGCGGAGCCGGGATGAGCATCTTCGCTGTCGGCGGGAATGCGGGATTCGCGCTCGGACCGATCCTCGTCACGCCGGCTGTCGTGCTGCTCGGCCTCGCGGGTGCCGGACTTGTCGCAACGGTACCGATCGCGGCGGCCATCGCCCTGCTCGCTCAGCGCGCGTATCTCGAGCGGTTCCGACCCACGTCCGTTCCGACGGCGGCCGTGCGACCGAACGACAGCGGCGAGCAGTGGGGAACGTTCGGGATCGCCTCAGGCACAGCCATCCTCCGAACGGCGTTCCAGTTCGGGCTTCAGGCGTTCATCCCGTCCTACTTCGTGGCCGTTCTCGCAACCACCGAGGGAGTCGGCAACGCGGCGATTGCAGCGATGCTCGCCGCCGGCGCGGTGGGGACGCTCGTCGGCGGCCGGATGGCGGATCGATTCGGCTTCCGCCCGGTCGTCGTTCTCTCACTCGCCTGCGTGCTGCCGCTCGCCTTCGCGCTCCCTTCTGTCGGCATCGCCGGGGCGGTCGTGCTGCTCGTGCTCATCGGCCTCGTGATGGACGCGAACTTCTACCCGCTCGTCGTCATCGCCCAAGACGCACTGCCGAGGTTCGTCGGCTTCGCCTCAGGGGTGGTTCTGGGGCTCAGCATCGGCATCGGCGCCTTGGCCGCCTGGCTCCTCGGCATCCTCGCCGACCGGGCAGGCCTCGAGGCCACGCTCTACGCGAGCGGTGGCCTGCTCGCAGCCGCGTTCCTGCTCAGCCTCGCCCTCCCCAGGAGGCGCGC
>JBBQXH010000340.1:0-3317 GCA_038209835.1 Gaiellales bacterium
CCTCCTTGCGCGGGATCGACTGACCCTTGTAGGCGCCGCGCTCGAGCTCGACCCGCTCGGGCGCCGTCGTGGTCATACGCTTCCTCCCTCGGCGACCGCGAGAATCGATTCGACGATCCCGGCGTAGCCCGTGCAGCGGCAGATATTTCCATGGATCGCCTTGCGCACGTCGTGCTCGGTCGGGCTCGGGTTGCGTTCGAGCAGGTGTTTCGCGCTCATCAGCATTCCCGGCGTGCAGTAGCCGCACTGCAGCCCGTGGTGCTCCGAGAACGCTCGCTGCAGCGGATGGAGCTCGCCGTTAGCTGCGGCGAGCGACTCGACCGTCTCGATCGACGCGCCGTCTGCCTGGACGGCGAGGAGCATGCACGACTTCACGGCCTTGCCGCCGAGGATTACCGTGCAGGCGCCGCAGTTCCCGGTATCGCAGCCGATGTGGGTTCCAGTCAGGCCGCAGTCATCGCGGATGAAATGGACGAGGAGGCGGCGTGCCTCGACCTCGAGCTCGTGGGTCTCGCCGTTCAGCTCGACGGCGATTCGCTGCTCGTGGCGGGGTTCGGGCGTCACCGCATCGCCTCGTCGACTGCCTGGAGCGTTGCTCGCACAGCCATGACTTCGGCCAGATGACGGCGGAAGTCCGCCGACGCGTGGACGTCGGACGGAGGGTCGAGCGCCGCGCCCAGACCCTGCGCGGCGAGCCGTACGCTCGCCTCGGTCGGAGCAGATCCTGCAAGCGCCGCCTCCATCGCCCCGGCGCTGACGGGAATGCCCGCGACGCAGCCGACGACGATACTGGGTTCGGCGACGGTGCCGTTCACGCGGACGCGCGCCGCAACGTTCACGATCCCGGTTCCCTCCTTGCCAATGGTCATCGCCGCGAATCCGGCACCCTCGCCCGCCACCGGCGGTGGCAGCTTCACGCTCGTCAGTAGCTCCCCGGGCCTGACGGCTGTCATGTAGACGCCCTCGAAGAACTCTGCGGCGTGAACGTGCCGCTCGCCCTCGGTGCCGACAATCGTCATCGTGGCCCCGAGCGCGACGACGAGCGGCGGGAAGTGGTTGGTCGGGTCGTTGGAGCACAGGTTGCCGCCGATCGTCCCGCGGTTTCGGACCTGCTGGTCGGCGATCACCGAGGCAACCCGGCCGAGAACGGGCCGGACCTCCGCCAGGCGCTGGTCGCACTCGATCGCGTCGTACGTCGCCGTTGCGCCAAGCTCCACAGCACCGTCCGGAGCAACGGCGATGCGGTCGAGGCCGTCGATCCCACCAATGTCGACGACGACGTCCGGCGTGGCGAACCGCAGCTTCATCACATTGACGAGCGTCTGCCCCCCGGCCAGGGCCCGGGCGTTGTCGTGCTCCGACAGGAGCTCGACGGCCTCCTCGATCGTCTGCGGCCTTGCGTACGCCACTCGGGAAAGGAGCATCAGACTCTCTCTCGTGAATCGCCCGCAAACAGCTGGCCGCTACCCATTGCGCCGGCGAGCAGGTTCGCCGTCATGGCGAGGTGGTTCCACATCGCGTCTGCGGCACAGTCAGGCTCGTGGCAGGTGCAGGCGTCGAGAATCGCCTCGTGCTCGGCCTGGCGCTCGCTGAGGCTGCGCTGGACGTCGGGTGAGGCTCGCCGGTACCGCTCGCTCGACTCCCAGAGTGGCGTGATGAGGCGCAGGAGCCACCGCGACCCGGCCTCGCCGTACAGGACGAAGTGGAAGTCCGTGTGCGCCGCCCAGATCGCGCCGGCATCGTCCCGTCCGCACGCATCGACATACCGGGCGAGGCTCGCAGAGGCTGCGGTTGCCGCCTCGGCGGAGAACCGTACCGCGGCGAGTTGGACGGCGAGCGGTTCGAGCGCCAGGCGCGCCTGGTAGACCTCCTCGAGGTCGGCGAGCGACAGTTCCGTCACGCGCGTCGCCTTGTGGGGCGCCAGATCGACCAGGCCGGCGGCATCAAGCCGGCGGATCGCCTCGCGAATCGGCATCGGGCTCATGTCGAGCGTCTCGGCGAGCTGCTCGATGCGAAGGCGTTCGCCCGGCGCGAACTGACCGCTGAGGATGGCGTCGTGGAGCGACACGTACGCCTTCTCCGCCAGCGTCCTGTGGCCCCCAGACTGAGTCCCGAGCATCAGCGCCGTGGATCCGTCCGCCGTCATCATTCGATATTTGATCACGGACGAGCAAACGGCGCGAGTTTCCTCGACTCGCCCCATGCGGACAACGTGGTACAAGGAGTCCGTGGAGATCGCACACCACCCCGACTCACGCGTGGCCGACCTCGCCCTTGCCGACGACGGACTCCTCGAGGGCGCGCGCCGCGCGGTCTCGAAGTACGGCTGGCGCGACGCGACGCTCGAGCGAATCGCGCGTGAGGCCGGTCTCTCGCGGGTCACGCTCCACCGGCGCGGCGTCTCGAAGGCGAGGATCCTGCAGGGGCTTGCCGAGGCGTACGAGTCCGACTACCGCAGCGCGCTCGCCCCCGCAGTCCGGGGACCCGGCTCCGGACGGGCGCGGCTTCTTCTCGCCCTCGACGCGATGTGCAACGTCAGCGAGCGTCATCTGGAGACGATCGTCGCCCTCGCGGACGATGCGAGCGCCGTCTTCTTCCACGAGCCGGGCGAAGCGGCGACCTCGAAGGACTTCATCGTCGAACCGCTGCAGACGATCCTCCGCTTCGGCGCCCGGGACGGATCACTGCAGCCCGTCGACGCGAACGAGTGGGCGACGGTGATCGCGAATCTCGTCCACTGGACGTACCAGCATCTCCGCCAGAGCCATGCGTGGAGCCCGGAGCGCTCCCGCAGCACGCTCATCCAGATCGTCGTGCAGGGAGTCGACGCGTGACACCGCCGCGCACGGCGATGCAACATGCATGTTGCAGATCTCGCGGAGACGTTAGAATCGCGCGGCCCACCATGCACCTCCCCTGACGAGAGGAACCAGCTCATGGCTTCCGAGGTCCTCCTCCCAACGACACCGGACGAGGCGATCGCAGCCTTCGGCGACGGCGCAGGCGTGACCGTCGTCGGCGGCGGAACGATCGTGATGCCCGAGATCGTCTCCGGCCGGCTCGAGCCGTCGCGGGTACTGATGCTCGGGCGATCGGGCCTCGCGGGCATCTCCCGGGCCGACGGCGAGGTCGTCATCGGCGCAGGGACACCGGTCGCTGCGCTCGTGGACGCCGACGAGCCTCTGGCGACAGCCGCTCGACATGTCGCCGACCCGGAGATCCGCGCCCAGGCCACCTTGGGCGGCAACATTTGCGCAGGCCCAGGACGCGACGCACCGCGTGGCGACCTGCAAGGCCCATTCCTCGCTCTCGACGCT
>JBBQXH010000341.1:0-3287 GCA_038209835.1 Gaiellales bacterium
GCGGTGTCGTCGTCCATCTGGCAGACAGACATGCAGGGCGACGGCACACCTTTGTCATACTTTTGGCCTCCAGCCCTTATGTCGCGTGCCGCCGTCACCGCGCACGACCATCGCTCGTGCAGCCGCCTGGCCGACGTTGAAGGCGCCCGTCAGGTTCACGCCCACGATGCGATCGAGCGAGTCCTCGGAGATCTGCGTCCAGTCCTGCCAGTCGGCGATCCCGGCGTTCGAGCACGCGATCCAGAGCGGCCCTAGCTCGCTCTCGACCTGCTCCACAAGCCAATCGACCTCCGAACGCTCTGCAACGCTCGCCTTCACGAAGATCGCGCGCCGGCCCATGCCGCGGACGAGCTCCGCGAGCTCCTCCCCCATCTCCTCGAAGCCGACGTCGTTAATCGCGACGTCGCACCCCTCGCCCGCGAGCGAGAGAACGATGCCTCGGCCGATCCCGCGCTCGTGCGCGGCGCCTGTGACGAGCGCGACCCTACCCTCGAGCTTCACGGCGCCGTCCTCGCCTCCCAGGCCTTCATGAAGCCGGCCTTGCCACGCCGACAGACGTCCACCGCATCCTGCTTCCAGAGCGAGTCCTCGAAGTCCATCTCCGAGAACGACCCGTCGTCCGAGAAGATCTCGAGATCGAACCAGTCGACGACGCCCCCCGCCTCGAGCGCCCCGAGGATCGCGGGGAGATCCATGATCCCGTCTCCGGGGAGCACGCGGTCGAAGTCGTTCCGGGTCGGGTCACGCCAGTCGCAGACGTGGACGCTCGGGACGATCCGGCTGCCGTGACGCACCGTGTCCTCGATGATGTTGTCCGTGTCCCACAGGTGGTAGACGTCGTAGAGGAGCTTGACGTTCGGCTCGTCGATCTCGTCCATCAGGTCGATCGTGCCGGGGATGTCGCCGATCATCGACCACGTGCCGTACACCTCTCGGTGGAGCGGCTCCAGTCCGAGCGTCAGCCCGTGCTCGCCGGCGACCTTAGCCGCCTGTCGGAGCCCGTCGACGACGACGCTGCGTGCCTCGGCCGGATCCGTGTCGCCCGGATGCCCCGTGAGGCAGAGGATGACTTGCGGCTCGAAAGGCGCGAACCGGCGAATTGCGTCGCAGAGGCCCGCTGTTCGCTCCTTCGGATCGGTCGGACCGGGGAACGGCACGGGGTAGATCGAGAGCGTCCCCGGGATGCACGTCGTCGCCTTCAGCCCAGAGTCTTTGAGCTTCGCCACCGTCTCGGCGTCGTCTCCCTCAGGCAGCTTGAACTCCCAGACACCGACGCCCTGCGCACCGGCCTCGACGTAGCTGGCGAGATCCTCCTCGAACGTCTGATGGAAGGTCGTGATCTCGGAGATGGAGAACTTCGGTTCGGCCATCGTGTCCTCTCTAGCTCGGCTTGACGACGATCTTGATAACGCCGTCCTCGCGGTTGATGACCTGCTCGATCCCGTCGTTGATGGCGTCGAGCGCGATCGAGTGGGTGATGATCTTGTCAGTGTCGACGATCCCCTCGCGCAGGAGCCGGATGGTCTTCGGCCACTGGTTGGGGTAGAGCCACGAGAAGCGGATCGTCTTGTCCTGCGCGAGGCTCGCGAGCATCGGCACCTTGACGATGTCCGCCGGGCCCGCGAGACCCATGTAGACGACGCACGAGCCGTTCCCCGTCACCTCGAGCGCGCTCGTGGTCGCCTCCTCGGCTGCAGTGCCGACGATCGCCCGCTCGGCCAGGTCGCCGCCGTTCAGCTCCCGGATCGAGACGCCGAGATCAGCGGTGTAGTACTTCGATTCCGGGTCTGCCGTGTTCAGCACGTGGTTGGCGCCGAGCTCCCTTGCCAGCTCGAGCCTGTAGTCGCGTGTTCCGACCATGAGCGTACGTCCGCCTCGGGCGTTCGCCAGCTGGAGCATCGAGAGCCCGACCGGGCCGGGGCCGTAGAGCACCACCAGATCACCAAGCTGGATATCGGCCTTCTCGATCGCGTTGAGCGACGCGGCGAGCATCTCGACGAAGGCGCCTTGCTCATCTGTCATCGCGTCCGGCAACCGGTAAGCGTGCTCGGCCTTCGTGCGCACGTACTGCGCGAAGGCGCCGTTCGTCGTCACCCCGAGCACGGTCGTGAGATCGAAGTGCGGGTTGCCTGAGCGGGAGAGATCGCCGCCGGCGACCGACTGGATCGGGTTGACCGCGACCCTGTCGCCCTCGCCGAGCGTGTCGACGCCCTTCCCGACCTTCACCACGCGACCCGAGAACTCGTGCCCGAGGATGAGCGGGCCCTTCCCGTCGGCCGTTCCCACGGGGCTCCGGCCGAGGTAGTACTCGAGGTCGGAGCCGCAAATCCCGCAGGCCGACACCTCGACGAGGACGTCGCCGTCCCCGATCTCGGGCTCGGGCACGTCCTCGAGCCTGATGTCCTTGACGTCGTAGAAGACTGCTGCCTTCATGGATTCCTCCTCAACCGTTCCGGACGTACTTGTCGAGCAGACCGTTCAGGACGGGGAGCCCGTCCCATGTGTCCGACCAGGCCTTCGAGCCCATCGGAATCGAGTCGACGGCCCACCACACGCCGTCGTAGCGCTCGGCGAGGACCGGCATCAGCTCGTCGAAGTCGATGATCCCCTCGCCGAAGTTGCACTTCGTCCCGAACATGTTGAGTCGGGTGTTCATATCGGTATCGCAAATGTGCATGTGACCGATCGATCCCGCGGGAAGCATTTTGATGAACTCGATCTGGTTCGGGAAGGTCTCGGCCGGCTGGACGTGGTTATGGCCGATCACGCCGCACGCCTGGAAGTGGCCGGTGTCGTACATGAGCTTGAAGTTCGGGTTGCCGACGTCGTTCAGCATCTTCACCGTCTCCGACGGCTTGTTGAACGGCTGGAGCGACTCGAGCTCCCAGAGCATCGTGCACCCGACCTCGGCGCCCTTCTCGGCGTGGTGCTGGAAGGTCTTGACGACCCGATCCCACACCTCGTCGTAGCTGGCGTCGTACGGGAGCGGGCCGGCGGCACCCGGATCGACGCGCATTCCGGGGATCTCCAGATCCGCGGCGAGCTGGAGGTAGCTCTCGAAGTACTCGAGGTACTCGTCGTAGACCTCCTGCGATCCGGTCGCCCACGGCAGCCGGAAGAGGTCGCCGTAGGGGCCGGGCGCGATGCCTGCGATCTCGAGGCCGAGATCGTCGTTCAGCCACCGCTTGAGCTTGGTGCGGCTCGCCTTGTCGGGAAAGCGCTCGACCGTGACGTGGTCGAAGAAGCCGCCCACCTCGATTCCGTCGTAATCGAACGCCGAGAGCACC
>JBBQXH010000342.1:0-3271 GCA_038209835.1 Gaiellales bacterium
CTCGGCCGCGTTGCCGGCCTTCGTCGCCTCGTCGGCCTTCACCAGCGCCTGCTTCGCGAGTGCCTTTGCCTCGGCCGACTCGGCGCTCGCATCCTCGAGATCGTCCGCGAGCTTCGTGCGGTGGGCGATGACCTTCGCCGCCTGGTTGCGCAGTTCCCGGTCACGTTCCCTCGCCTCACCGATCGCCTGCTCGATCTCGATCTCCGGGTCCTTGATCTGCTCGGATTTCACGCCGAACCAGGTCTTGATGTAGTTCCAGAACTTCCGCATCGCCGTTCTCCTTTCCTCCCCGAGGCTCAGTGCCTCCGTCTGCCCATCCCGCGCCCCGAACCCCCGGGGCCGAGATTGATTCGCGGCCGTGACCCTGAGCCGCCCCGCCTGCCTGTCCCCCTACCGGAACCGCCGTAGCCACCGGCCCCTCCACCGAAGATGTCGCCGAAGACTGAATCGTCCATGGGCGGTCGGTACGAGCCGCCGCCGCGGTAGCCGCGGTTGGCGAGCGCGGACATCGCCGCGACGGCTGCGGCGGTGAGCCAGGGGCTCGACTGCTGGCGACGATAGTTCGGTTCAGGAGGCTGCGGCACGGCGACGTCAGGCTGACCGGGCGGAGGAACCGGCGGCGGTGGAAAGAGCGGATCGGGCGCCGGCTTCTCCGGCTTTGGCGTTCCGTCGACGATCGCCGCTGCCACATCGAGCTTCCAGCCGGCGTCTAACACCTTCGGGTACACGACCTCGAGCTCCTCGTACGTATCCGCTTCCTCCAGCTCGTCCTGAACGGCGGAAAATGCCTCGGCCCCCTGCCGGAACCACTCCTTTGCTTCCGGAGGCGCTCCAGGAAGATCGACGACGCTGTTCAGCGCGAGAACCTGGTTCGCTGCTGCGTCGACCGCAGCCCGAACCTTCTGCTCCCCCTCGCTGAGCGCAAGCTCGCCGGCTCGAGAGCGGTCGCGCCGGGCTCGGGAGCATATGAGGAAGAACGCCGCAATAAGTCCTCCGACGAGAAGCAGCACGATCACGAGCACCCAGGGGAACCCGCTCCCGCCGCCGCCTTGCTTCGTCTCCGGCTCGGCGCCGTTCAGGTTGGCGTCGCCGAGCTGTGACGCGGCTGCGTCGACGCCGGCAGCAAAAGAGTTCGTGCCGTTTGCCGACCTGATCGCGGCGCTCTGTGCCTGCGCGACCTCCGCCGCCGTGTCGACATCTGAGGCGAGTCCAACCTGGCTCGTGTCGAAAACGAGAACGCGCCCGTCACCGCCGAGATCCTGCAGCACCTTCTCCGCGAAGGCATCGGCACTCGAGTAGTCGGTAACAGGCTCGGCGAGGACGACGACCTTGAAGTAGGCACCCGGTCGCTGGAGGCGCGTCGTCACTGAATCGAGCTCGTCGAGGTCGTCCTGGGTGACGGCGCCCTCCTCGAAGGTCACGTTGTTGCCGCGCAGATCGTCGGCAGCCGACCCCGCATCCTGCCCCGTTGCGATGCCAGGAACGCCGAGTCCGAGGACCGTGAGCGCAAGCGGGAGAACGGTCGCCTTGATCACGAAGTCAGCGTCCACCCATAACGGTGCGCGAGTATATCCAGCCCGGGGAGCGCTACGAAGCGGCCTGAACGGCTGTCCGTTCGCGGGTTCCCGCGCGTTCCGCTACCCGCGCCTTCGGCTGGAAATCCACGAACTCGAGGTAGACCATCGGGGCGGCATCGCCGCGGCGAGGGCCGATCTTGACGATTCGCGTGTACCCGCCGGGGCGGTCGGCGAACCGCGGCGCGACCTCGGCGAACAGCCTGTGCACGACGGGCTTGGAGCGAAGGAAGGCGACTGCCTGACGGTGGGCCGAGATGTCGCCTCTCTTTCCGAGCGTGATCATTTGCTCGGCGATCGGGCGGACCTCCTTCGCCTTCGCCTCGGTCGTCTGGATGCGACCGTGCTCGATCAGTGCCGACGCGAGATTCGCGTAGAGCGCCTTCCGATGCGCCGAGTCGCGACCCAGCTTCCTACCCGTCTTGTGATGCCGCATGGCGCGTCTATTCCTCCCGCAGCGTCAGACCGTGCGCCGCGAGCGTCTCCTTCACTTCCTCGATCGACTTCTTGCCGAAGTTCGGAATCGCAGCCAGCTCTGTCTCGCTCTTTGAGACGAGGTCGCCGATGGTCTCGATCCCGACGCGCTTGAGGCAGTTGTAGCTTCGAACGCCGAGCTCGAGCTCCTCAATCGGAAAGTTCTCCATCCCACGAGCCTGCGGAATCTCCGCCTCCGCCTCGCTGGCGATTTCCCCGAACCCTTCGATCTTCTCGAGGTCGGTGAAGATCGCGAGCTGGCGAATGAGGATCTCTGCGGCCTGTGCGACGGCGTCCTTCGGGTCGATGGATCCGTCGGTCGTGACGTCGAGCGTCAGCTTGTCGTAGTCGGTGCGCTGACCGACGCGCGCCGCCTCGACCTCATACGACACGCGGCGCACCGGCGAGAAGATGGAGTCGACGGGAATCACGCCGATCGTATGCTCGGGCCCTCGGTTCAGCTCGGCCGGCACGTAGCCGCGACCGCGGCCGATCGTCAGCGTCATCTCGAGGCGGCCCTTGTCGGCGAGGTTCGCGATCTCGAGGTCCGGATTCAGAATCTCGAGATCGGCAGGCGCCTCGATATCGGCTGCCGTGACCGGCCCGGGTCCCTTCTTCTCGAGCCGCACCTCGATCTCGGGCGACTCCCCGTAGAGCCGGCAGATGAGGCTCTTCAGGCTGAGGATGATGTCGATCACGTCTTCCCGGACACCCGGAAGCGTCGTGAACTCGTGGGCGATGCTCTCGATCTTCACCGACGTGACAGCGGCGCCCTCCAACGAGGAGAGGAGAACCCGGCGCAGCGAGTTACCGAACGTGTACCCGAAGCCGCGATCGAGCGGCTCGATGACGAAGCGGCCTCGCTGCTCGTCGATCTCCTCCCGCGTTATCCGCGGCACCTGGAATTCCATGAGGCTAGTACGTGTGGACAAAACGCTCCCTTACTCGTGCACTGAAGTGCTTACTTGTTGTACAGCTCGACGATGAGCTGCTCCTGCACCGGCGCGTCGATCTCGTCGCGCTCAGGCGCCTTGAGGATCTTCCCCGTGAGGTTGTCGTGGTCGGCCTGGATCCAGGCGGGCACCGATGCAGTAAGGTCCGTCGCGTCCCGGACGACCTGCTCGACGGGGCTCCCCGTCTTCAGCGAGACGATTGCCCCGGGCCGCACCTGGTAGCTCGGGATGTTGACTCGCCGTCCGTTGACCTGAAAGTGGCCGTGCAGG
>JBBQXH010000343.1:0-3251 GCA_038209835.1 Gaiellales bacterium
GCCGATGGGCCCCACAGAACGCACAGGTCGTCAGCCGAGTCGCTCGTCGCGTTCGGGCCGAAGTGGTTGAGCTGCGTGAAGATCGTGGCGCCGTGCGCGTGGACGCCCGCGGTCATCTTCCGGTCGACCTCCAGAGCGCCCTTCAGGTACTGGTAGGCGAACCGCGGCATCCCCGTCGTCGACGTGGGGTGGACGAGCCGGTTGCCGGTGATCAGCAGGCCGGCGCCGCCCTTTGCTCGTTCGACCTGATAGGCGACGTTGCGGTTCGAGTCGATCCCGTTCTCCGTGAAGAGCTTGACATGGGCTGTCTGCAGGATGCGGTTGCGAACGGTCACGTTGCCGATCTGCAGCGGGCTGAACAGGTGCGGGTACGGCGCCATGGCGACCTCCTCGTTCACACGGAGCGGTGGGCTTCCTCGTAGGTCGGGCCACCCGTCCCCGTTACCCAGTAGCGTCGCGCCCAGCCGACACCGGCCCATGACTCGAGGCGCGACGGGGCCACGCGGAAGAGCCAGCGCGGCTGCTGCAATGTCGATACGAGATAGGTGGGACCGTTCTCACCGAGGTACCGATACGACATGCGCGTCGCGACCTCGACCCAGAGACCCCCGACGTTCGGCTCCTCTACGAGCTCCGCCCGACCGTCGCCGAACACCTTCTCCAGGGTGATCGGGTCGTCGACGAGGAACGAGACCCGCGGGTCGCTCGCCAGGTATTCGCCCCATTTCGAGCGCTGACGTGGGACGAGCCAGAACGCGCCGTCGCGCCACTCGTGCCAGCAGACGGCCGCGTACGGCTCGCCCGACGGCGTGAGACACGCGAGGTGAAACAGGACGCCCCGGGCGAGGAACGCGTCGGTCTCCTCGTCGGTCAGGGCGCGGACCTTCCCGCGCCAGGTATCACCGGTTCCTGCGGCGTCGTCCGGGGGCTCGGCGGTCACGGGCCGCGAGCGTACCACCTCCGTGGGCCCGCGATCACCGAGACCTGAAGTGCCAGTCCCGTTGCGACCGGAGTTCTCGTGCGCCCGGGCGACCGGTGCGTCTGGCGCACGCCACGGCTCAGAACCGGCCTGGTAAGCGCCCGCTCGAAACTGGCAAGATGTGTATACTCTGCTCATGCTAGGCGAGCGGCTGCAGATTCTCGTCTCGACCGATCAGCGGCGACGGCTCGAGGTAGAGGCAAAGCGGCGCGGGACGTCGGTCGGGAGCCTCGTCCGGGAGGCGATCGACACACGGTACGGCGCAGTGACCGAGGACGAGCGGACGCGGGCCGTCGCGGAGATCGCCGCCATGCGCGGCACCTTCCTCGACCTCGACGCGCTCGAGCACCTGGTCGATGAGGAGCGCCTCGCGGTCGTCCCGCAGTCGCGAAGGTGACGTTCCTCGTCGACGCGAACGTCGTCATTTACTCGGCCATCGAGTCCCCCTATCGAGCCCCGTGTCTCGAGCTTCTGAGCGCGATCGCGCGCGGGCGTGCGCCGGGCCGCCTCTCAACCGCGATTCTCGAGGAGGTCTGGCACGTCGAGCGTTCCGGACGTGCGGGTGACCTGACCGGCCTCACGAGCCGCGCCTACACGGCGTTCACGCCGCTACTCCCCGTGACGGACACGACCTTCTCGATGGCGCTCTCACTTGATGCGCCCGCCCTCGGCACGAATGACCGGCTCCACGCAGCGGTCTGCCACGAGCACTCGATCGACTCGATCGTCACCGCCGATGCCGACTTCGACGGGGTTTCCGGACTGCGCCGGGTCGATCCGCTCGACGAACCGGCACTGAGGACTCTGCTCGGTGTGAGCTAGTACATTCGCGTGCGGTAGTCCTCGTCGACCCAGCGCTCGACCTCGTCGGCCGACTCCTGGAGCGCCATGTGGTCCTTCCAGATCTGCGCGGGCCGGGCGAGGCCGTCGCGGCTCGGCCAGCCGTCTGGCTGCCAGAGCTTCGACCGCTTGAAGGCCTTCGCGCAGTGCAGAAAGGCCTCCTCCACCTCGATCCCGATCGCGACGCCAGGGACCTTGCCGTCGTGTCCGAGGGAATCGAGCAGCTCGTGGTCTCGCGTCAGGCATGCGCGGCCGTTGACGCGGAGCGTCTCCTCCATTCCCGGGATGAGGAAGATCAGCCCGGCCCGGCCCGTGGCCTCGATGTTCTGCAGCGAGTAGACGAGCTTGTTCCCCGGCGCATCGGGAATGGCGATACGGTGCTCGTCGACGACGGCCACGAACCCTGGATCGCCGCCCTTCGGGGACGCGTCGCAGCGTCCCTCCGCGTCGGTGGTGGCTACGAGGACGAACGGAGAGCGCGCGATGAAGTCGCGGCAATGCTGGTCGATCCTGTCGATGACCTTGCTGACGACCGAGTCAGATGGGGAGCCGTAGAGCGCGTTGAGCTCCTCTGCCGAGCCGATGACGTTCTGGAACCCGAGCGAGGACCGATCGTCGATTGCTGCCATTGCGGGAGCGTAGCGGCGTTGACGCCCGGGTGCGAGCCACAGTAGCGTCGTCTGATGGACGAACGCGTAACGCAGCTCGACGCCGCAGTCGATGCTCGCCGCGACGATCTGGTCGAGCTCGTCCAGACGCTCGTCCGCTTCGACACGACCTCGGTGGACCTCTCGCCCGGCTCGACTCCCACCGAGAACGAGGAGAGCGCGCTGCAGGCGGTCATCGCTGAGCGGCTCGGCGCGCTGGGAGCGGAGGTCGATCAGTGGGAGCCCGATCCGGCCTCGTTCGTCGGCCATCCGATGATGCCGCCGTGGCATCACTGGCGCGGGCGGCCGATCACCGTCGGTGTCCTACGGGGAGCCGGCGGCGGCCGTTCGCTCGTCGTCAACGGCCACATCGACGTGGTCGGGGCGGGCGAGGTCGAGCGGTGGAGGAGCGATCCGTTCGGGGCCGTGATTCGCGACGGGCGGATCTACGGTCGTGGGGCCTGCGACATGAAGGGCGGAATCGCGTCGGGCCTCGTCGCGCTCGAGGCCCTCCGAGCCGCCGGCGTGGAGCTCGCCGGGGACGTCGTCTTCGAGGTCGTCACGGACGAGGAGACCTGCGCCATGGGAACGATCGCGGCGATCGAGCGCGGCTACCGCGGCGACGCGGGGCTCGTGCCGGAACCGACCGGGTTCGATCTCTGGGTTGCCACCCGTGGCCTTCTTCACGGCACGTTGTCGGTGGAAGGGCGCTCCGCGCACGCCGAGATGAACCAGCCACCGTGGCAGGACGGGGGAGGGGTGAACGCGATCCAGAAGGCGATGCC
>JBBQXH010000344.1:0-3225 GCA_038209835.1 Gaiellales bacterium
GGGCTCGGTACGGCGGGCAAGGCGGCGAAGCCGCCGCGCAGCATCGGGCGGAGACCGATGGAAGGTTCATCGTCGCCGCCAGGCGGCGATACAAACAAGGCGATGGGGCGCCGCGCACCGTGCGCAAGCGGGGAACGCATCGCGTACCGACGGATTTGCCGCTTCGCTTCGCTATACTCGGCCCCGAGAGCGGGCCACGTCCCGTTCACATCGAGAGAGGCTGAGGGAACCGGCCCGTCGAAGCCTCGGCAACCTGCTCCTCGGGGCAAGGTGCCAACCCCGGCCGGGCGATAGCCCGGGAGGATGTCGAGCGAGACGTAAAGGAGCGCCAAAGTGCCCGCGATTTCTCTCCGCTGTCGTGTCTGTGAGACCGAGCACGAGCTCGGGCCGTTCGCTGCCTGCTCGCGCTGCTTCGGCCCGCTCGATCCGATCTACGACTGGGATTCCCTCCGCGTCTCGGTGACGCGGGAATCCATCTCGACCGGCCCGCAATCGATCTGGCGCTACGCGGACCTTCTTCCCGTTGCCCCGCCCTCGAGCCCGCGACTCGCTCCCGGCTACACGCCGCTCATCGAGGCCCCGAGGCTTGCGGCTGCACTCGGGATCGGGGAGCTCCTGCTCAAGCTGGACACGGCAAATCCGACGCACTCGTTCAAGGACCGCGTGGTTGCGGTGGCATGCGCCAAGGCGCAGGAGCTCGGGCTCGACACGCTCTCGTGCTCGTCGACCGGCAACCTCGCCAACGCCGTTGCCGCCCGCGCTGCGGCCGAGGGGATGGAGGCCGCGGTGTTCTGTCCGTACGACCTCGAGCCTGAGAAGCTCGTGGCGACAGCGGTGTACGGAGCGACGATCTATGCCGTGCGGGGAACCTATGACGACTGCAGCCGACTCACCGTCGAGCTGTCCTTCGAGCTCCCGTGGGGATTCGTGAACGTCGGTCTACGTGCCTACTACGCCGAGGGGTCGAAGACGCTCGGGTTCGAGATCGCCGAGCAGCTCGGCTGGTCGCTGCCGGATGCGGTGATCGCACCGATCGCTTCCGGAGCGATGTACTCGAAGGTCAGTCAGGGTTTCTCCGAGTTCATGGAGCTCGGTCTCGTCGAGGGCACGCTGCCACGGATGATCGGCGGGCAGGCCGAGGGGTGCGCACCCGTCGCCGCGGCGCTCGCCGAGGATCGACGGGTTACTCCGGTGCGGCCCAACTCGGTCGCACGCTCACTCGCAATCGGCAATCCGGCTGACGGCGACCTGGCTGTTCAAACGGCGAAATCCTCGGGTGGAGACATCCACATCACCGCCGAGGAGGAGGTCGGCGTCAACATGGCGCTTCTGGCAGAGACGACTGGCGTCTTCGGCGAGACGGCCGCGGGCGTCACTCTCGGCGCGTTGCGCGAGGCCGTTCGTCGAGGTCAGGTCGGCGAATCAGACCGAGTCGTCATGCTCGTGACGGGCGACGGGCTGAAGACCCCGGATCCGATCGCCGAGCGGCTCACGCCCGTCGAGATCGACGCGGACGCGGACGCGCTCCTCGACTCGCTCGGGGTGCTCTAGCCCGAATCGTTGCCCGCCGCTCCGCGGCGGGCCGATTTCGGGCGGTCGCGTCGGCCAAAGGCCGGCGCACGGCGCTTCGCGTGAGGGATACGGCCGCTTCGCGGCCTGACTCTTCGCGGCCGCCTTCGGCGTCCGCTGCGCGTCGCTTCGCTCCAGGCGGCGCCCGCTTCGCTCCTTACAGGCGAGGCACCAGCGCTTGCCCGGCGAGGAGCCGCTCGATCCCACCCGTGCCCCAGTGTGACCGGCCGTCGTCCGTCAGGAGCGACGGGACGCCGTGCACGCCCGCGGCCTCGGCGCCGTGGCGGATCTGAGCGAGCCGCGCGATTCGCGGTGGGGCGTAGGCCGCCTGGAGCGCCTCGTCGGGATCGAGCCCGGCACGGGACGCTGCGCGCGCGATCTCGGGATCGGTCGAGATGTCGGCTCCTTCGCAGAAGAAGGCTTCGTAGAACGCGTGCCGCAGCTCGCGGAGGCGGCCGTGCTCGTCCGCCCACAGGCACGCCGCCAGCGGGAGCGTCGAGCGGGGCTGGTAGCGGGGGAGATGGATCTCGAGTCCGAGCGAGAGCGCCCGGCGGTAGACGTTCGCGGTCCAGTCGGTGCGAAGATGGTCGCCCCGCGGCTCGAGGAGCGGGCGCGGGGCGGGTCGGAGCTCGAGCGGGAGCCACTTCAGCGCGGCCGCGTGCTGATCCTCGGCCGCTTCGACGGCGTGGGACTCGAGGTACGAGTACGGGCAGACGAGATCGAAGTAGAAGCGAACGGTCCGCGGCACGCGGGCAGGTTATAGAGTGGCTCCCGATGCTCGTCGCGGTGGCCCAGATCGAGCCTGCGCTCGGTGAGCGGGAGCAGAACCGCGAGTTGTGCCTCGCATCGATCGAGGAGGCGGCCCGGGTAGGGTGCTCGCTGGTCGTCCTGCCGGAGTGCGCAAGCTCGGGATACGTGTTCGAGAGTCCCGAGGAAGCATTCATCCACGCGGAGGAGATTCCCGGCCCCTTCACGGACACGCTAGAGAGCGCCTGCGCGCGCCTTGGCATCACCTGCGTCGCAGGAATGCTCGAGCGGGAGGAGGACGTCCTCCGCAACACAGCCGTACTGGTCAGCCCGGACGGCCTGGCCGGCCGCTACCGCAAGTCGCACCTTCCCTTTCTCGGCGTCGATCGATTCGTCGTTCCCGGGGACGAGCTCGCCGTCGTGGACACACCGCTCGGCCGGGTCGGGATCGAGATCTGCTACGACCTCCGGTTTCCCGAGGTGACGCGGGTTCTGGCGCTTCAGGGGGCGGAGATCGTCGTGCTGCCGACCAACTGGCCCATGGCCGCAGCCGCCAACGCCGAGCTCCTGACGACGGCCCGTGCCTACGAGAACTGCGTCTACCTGCTCGTCGCGAATCGCGTCGGCCGCGAGCGGACCGCGCAGTTCTGCGGGCGCAGCCAGATCGTCGATCCGGCTGGACAGCGGATCGCCGAGACCGACGCGACGAGCCACACGGTGCTCGTCGCCGACATCGACGTCGAGCGCGCTCGCGACAAATCGATCGTGCCCGCCCCCGGCGAGTACGAAATGCACCTCTTCGACCATCGGCGTCCCGAGCTCTACGCCTCGCTGGTCGAGGAGCGACAGGTGTTTCCGACCCGTTAGAAGGGAGATCCGAATGACAGACGAGCTGCGCCCCGAGGCCCT
>JBBQXH010000345.1:0-3214 GCA_038209835.1 Gaiellales bacterium
GAACCCGCGCGCGGCCGCCTCGGCGGCGTCTGCCGCGAGCAGCGCGGGGTTCTCCTTGCGGTTCGTGACGTGGGCCTGGTTCGCGGGACGTTTGCGTGCCCTGAGCTTCTTCAGCGCGAACATCATCTCGACGGGGTCGAGCAGCGAGACGACGCGTGCGAGCCTGGCGGGGGTCAGCCCACGCGACAGCCGAACGAGCTCCTGTCTCGGAACGTCAAGGTCGACGAGCATGTGGGCGATCTCCCGATCCTCGAGCGAACGCCCCTCCTCGGCGACCGCGAGGTCGAGACCGTGGCTGGCGATGAAGCGATCGAGGAGGTCGAAGTCTTCATTGCGGCGCCCGTCCATCTCGACGACCCTGCCGTCCCTGACCATGAGCCCCGGCTCGGGGTCGCCGGACACGCTCATCGCCACGAGCCCGAGCTCGGGCGCCGGAGACAGGATCGCCTCCTTGCGCAGATCGCGCGCGAGTCGAGCCTCGGCACGGCGGGACTGCGTCACGCGAGGAGTCCGCGTTCGGCGTAGGCGTCTCGTGCCTCGCGGACGAACGCGGCCGCTTCGGCGGCGCCGTACTCGTCCTCGAGCCGCGTCGCCCAAGTCTCGAGCTCGGCGGCGCTCGACCGCCGGGGTCGCAACGCGGTGTAGACCTCGAGGATGAGCGCGTCGGGCACGGCAGTCAGCTCCGCCGCCCGGCCGAGGTTCTCAGCGAGTTGAGCCCGTCCTGCCGCGGCTGCTACGGAGGCTTGCCTCCGAAGCGTGTCGGGCGTCGCTCGCAGGTCATCCGCCGCGATCTCGCCCCGGCGCAGCGCCTTGAGCGTCAGGTCGGCGAGAGCATGCCCCGACGGCGTCCGGACCAGGTCGGGCCGGTTGGTTCCGAGCGGGTAGTCGCGCTCCGGGTCGAACCGCTCCGGTCGATGCGTTCGGGCCGTCATCCGGTCGAGTGAAGAACCCTACGGAGCACGCGGAGCGAGTTGCCGCCGACGATCTTCGCGACGTCGTCCTCCGAATAGCCTCGGTCGAGGAGCCCGGCTGTGAAGACCGGCAGCGTCTCGACCCGCCGCAGGCCCTCCGGGAACTCGAGCGCAGGCATGAGATCGGGGGCGAACTCCACGTAGTCCGGGCCGACTCCGACCGCGTCGATCCCGACGAGCGCGGCGATATGGTCGACGTGGTCGATCAGCCGGTCGAGCGTCGCCTCGTCGCCGATGAAGTCCGGGACGAAGCAGGCGCCGACGAGCCCGCCGGACTCGGCGATCGCGCGAATCTGATCGTCCCGCAGGTTCCGCGGGTGGGGGCACAGCGCATGCGCGTTCGCGTGCGACGCGATGAAGGGGCCGCGCGCGATCTCCGTCAGTTCCCAGAAGCCCGGCTCGGCGAGATGTGAGACGTCGATGAGGATGCCCAGCCGGTCGAGCTCGGCGACGAGCTCCCGCCCGGAGTCGGTCAGCCCGCCCGGCGATTCGACTCCGATGCCGTCCGCGAACCGGTTGCCGCCGTTCCAGGTGAGCTGCACCGAGCGCAGGCCAAGCTTCACGAAGTCACGCAGGGGCGGGGCTTGCCCCGCGCGACCGGGCTCGAGCGGCCTGCACCCCTCGAAGTGGAGGATCAGGCCGATCTGATCCTCGGCCAGCGCCTCGTCGAGGTCGTCAGCGTCATCGACGAGGCGGCAGTCCGTGCACTCGGCGAGCTCCGACAGGATGTCGTCGATCATCTCGAGCGCCCGCAGGGCCGCCTTCTCGTCCCCGCCCCCCGGGACGTCGCCGCCCACCATGAGGACCTGGAAGCGAACGCCTCCTTCGCGGAGCCGCAGCAAGTAGTCGTCGCGAAGGGGCGAGCGCTCTCCGGCGAGCCGCCGCCGCCGAATGTCGACAGCGATATCCGAGTGGCCCTCGACGACCGGGTGGTTCCGGTGGATATCACGGGCACGCTCGAGCAGATCGGGCGAGATCACGTCGCCATCGTACGACACGATGTAAAGCACCCTTGACATTCCCAGTATGTCAAGCTAGCTTTCCATCATGCAGAACGACGTGCGTGCCTTGCGGACCGCGAAGAGCTTCTCACAGGAGGATCTTGCGCGTGCGCTCGGCGTCTCTCGCCAGACAATCAACTCGATCGAGAAGGAGCGGTACACGCCGTCGCTTCCGCTTGCGCTCGCGCTTGCTCGCTTCTTCGAGACGACGGTGGAGGAGGTCTTCCATGCCAACGGCAACGAATGACGTAGGAGTTCGGCGATCGCGCGCCGACAGGGTCTATCGCTCGCGGTGGTTCCTGCCGGCGTTCGCTCTCGTCCTGGGTGGTGGCATGCTCGCGGCGATGTGGGTCGGCGGCAGTCTGCGTGAGGGGCTCTACTCGTTCGCCCTGATGGCCGGCCTCGCGTTCCTGTTCCTGCTCGGGGGCCGGAGCGAGACGATTCGCGGCCTCCGCGGTGACGGTCGCGATGAGCGCTTCGCGATGATCGACACGAGAGCGACGGCCTTCGCCGGGTCGGTCGTGATCGGCACCCTCATCGTCGCCTGGCTCGTCGAGGTCGCCCGGGGCCACTCGGGGCAGCCGTACGCCTGGCTGGGCGCGATCGCGGGTCTTGCCTATCTCGTGGGGATCGGCATCCTTCGCTGGCGATCGTGAGCGTCACCGGTACTCGTCCGGGTGGTGCCGGCCGTGGTAGGAGATCACGGTCGTCAGCAGGCCGACCAGGGCGACGCCGGGCCCGACGGCGATGCCGAGAAGCTCGTTCCGCGAGAACGGCGCCTCGAGGATCAGCGCTCCGACGGCGATCCAGACCCCGGCTGCGATCGCCGGGAGGAGAAGCACGATCACTGTCCAGTCGTGCCACGGCCGTCCGCGCCGACGCCACACGAGATAGTCGAGAAGCGCGAACACCAGCACGACGGCGCCGGGCAAGGGGCCCGTGACGACTCTCTCCGTCGTCGTGACGCTCGGCCAGATGAACACGGCGACCGAGACCCAGGTCGCGGCCGCCAGGATCGGCGGGGTCGCAAACGAGGGAAGAACGCTCTTAGAACCCATCGCAGAATGAAGCCTTGAGTTGCCGGAACGCGCTGTGCGGGCACGTTGCGGCGTCCTCGGTCGCCCCGATACGTATAGTTTCGTGGCTCCCTGTTTCCTTGCTCCGCTCCCAACCATCACGCCCCTGCATCGATGCGTCATTCTGCAATGGGTTAACTTACCTGGCTCGGGCGAACCGGTGAAC
>JBBQXH010000346.1:0-3212 GCA_038209835.1 Gaiellales bacterium
ACAAAGGCTTCCGCGACATGCCGGCCGATCCCTCGAGCGCCACCCGTGACAACAGCGACCTTTCCCTCCAGCCGCCGCGTACCCCGGCCGGTCTTCACAGGGAGGCTCGTCACTAACACGCAACCGTATCAGGGCAACCCACGACCCTCTCCTCAACGGCAGTAACGCGAGATGGCGCTTTCACGACCGCTAGTCGACGTGACACGATGGCTGGCCTGACATTGCGCGGTGTACGTCATCGAAGCGCGTAGTGACGCAGCTCGGCCGGAGGAACGCCTGGGATAGCCTGGAGTTCGGGAGGTGGGACTTGCTCCGTTCCCTGGACTTCGTCTACGTGCCGACCGAGGACGTCGATGCCGTGTCACTCGACTACCTCCGTGTCCTGGGCGGCGAGCTCGTCTGGAGAGTGCGCGCGCTTGACACAACCGTCGCCTGCATACGACTTCCGGGAGAGGGACCGCTGATCCTCCTGGCAGAGCATCTCGAGGGAACGACCCCGATTCTGATCTACCGTGTCGATGACTATCGGGCCGCCGTCGAGCGCCTGCGGGCCGACGGGGCCTCGCAGCTTCACGAGCTCGAGATCCCTCACGGCCCTTGCGCGAGCTTCCGCCTGGCCGGCGACCAGCGCTACGCCGTCTACCAGCTCACTCGGCCTGGAGCACAAGAGCACTTCACAGGGCGCCTTGATCCCTAGCACGCGTCGCCGCGCCACAGTCCCTCGGCAAGACGCGGCAACGGATCAGATCCGGCGGACGACCTCGTCCAGCGGCTTGCGATCGGCGCGTTGAGACCACTCTTCCGCCGATCGGCGTTGCGGGCCGTGCTCCACGACGGGATAGCCGAACGTGAGAACGAGGAGCGGCAACTCGTCCTCACCGAGGCCGAGAAGCGCCGCCGTGGCGGCTGGGTCGGGCATGCCATTCGGGCACGAGGCAACACCGTCATTCCAAGCGGTCAACATCATGTTCTGCGCCGCCCTGCCACCGTCAAGGCCCGATTGCGAGACAAGCACGACAACCAGCGCCGCCCCGGTGACATTCGCCGGCACGTAAACGGTCTGCGCGAGCTGCTCGACGAACTCACGAGTTTCGACCACGACGAAGCTCCACGGCTGCCGGTTGCGGGCGCTCCCTGCTACCCGACCGGCGTCGAGGAGGCGGTCGACGACCTCGGCCGGAACTGCCCGCTCCGCGTACTGCCTGGTATCACGCTTGCTGGCGACCGCAAGGTACGTGTCCATGACCACAAGCGTACCCTGACAGGCCGGTGCGGAACGCCCGAGATACCGGCGCTCCTGACCAGGTCCGTAACTCGCTAGCTCCGAGTACGGCACCCCCAAGGCGCGGCGGCGAAACACCTCACGAATCGCCGAGGCCCCCGGCTCAACAGCCACCAACCGACGCTCCTCATCACGTTCATACCCGTCGGCACCCGCGCCGAAATATGGATCCCTCTACCCACCGTCTCGCTCACCGCCGTGATCCAGTTCTCACGAGTCCGCTCCAACTCGAGCTCGCCGATCAACGTCAAGATCCCGATCGCGAACCGCCCCATCGGTGTCGACCCATCAAACCCATCCTCCACCGACACCAACCGAGCGCCAGAATCGTTCAGCCGCTTAATCGCCTCCAACGCGTCAACCGCAGACCGCGCGAACCGATCCAAGTTCGCGACAACGACCCCCGTCTCACCCCGCTCACACCGAGCCAGCGCCTCCAGAAACATCGGCCCATCACGCCTCGCCCCAGACGCATCAATCTCCTCGAACCGCCGCACAATCTCAACACCATTCGCGTCCGCCCACCCGGATTCGCTTTCGCTGCACCTCCGGCGATATGAACCCATCACCCCTCACGGCCTGCCGGCCGCGACACCCGAACATACCCATCCGCTATGCGAGACTTCACCACACCATGAACGGAAGGAAGAGACCTAATGTTGTTGACCAACTAGACGGGATCAAGCTCGAGCTCGTCTGGACACCGCCCGGAACGTACGACCTCCAGAGGCCGCAACCGTGATCGCCGACCTAGGAGGCGGTGTCCATCGGGTGACGCACCGGCTGCCGTGGGCGCTCGATCATGTCCACTGCTACGCGATCGAGGACCCGGACGGCTGGACGATCGTGGACGCAGGGCTCGGAACGCCCGGAACAGCTGCCCGCTGGGAGCAAGCGCTCGTCTCGCTCGGTTCGCCCCGCGTGCGGCGGATCGTCTTGACGCACTACCACCCGGATCACATCGGCGGGAGCGCCAGGCTCGTCGAGCTGACCGGCGCCGAGGAGGTCGTCCAGGGCGCGTACGACGCGGTGCTCACCAGGCACGCCTGGGGTGACGAGCGAGACCTCGATGCGTTCGAGCACTACCTCCAGCTTCACGGGATGCCCGCCGAGCTCGCGTCGGACTCGATCGCCGACGAGACTGGGCTGCTCGTCGACCCGGCTGATCCCACAGTTCTGGTCGATGAGGGTGACACGGTCGAGATCGCCGGGGAGCGCTTCGGGGTAGTCGTCCTTCCCGGCCACGCAGACGGGCACATCGCCCTCCTCGGCGAGCGAACGGGACGGATGTTCGGCGGCGACGTGATTCTCGACGAGATCACGCCCAACGTCGGCCGCTGGGAGGACACGCGGCCCGATCCCCTCGGGGCATATCTCGAGACCCTGAGCCGTATCTCGGCGATCGCTCCATCCATCGTCTATCCGGGCCACCGAGGCACGATCGATGACACGCCGGCGCGCGCCGCCGAGATCAGCGCACACCACGACCTTCGGCTGGCCGAGACGGAGGCAGCGCTACGAGCGGGTGCCGAGACGGCGTACGCCGTGGTGCTCGCGATCTGGGGTGACGGGCTCGGATTCCACGAGCGGCGCTTCGCCCTCGTCGAGTCGATCGCGCACCTCGAGCGGCTCGAGCGCCTCGGGCGCGCGGAGTCACCCGCGCCGGGGCGCTGGCGACTCAGGTAGACCTGGTTCTCAGACCGGGACTCTGTCCGTCAGCCCGTAGTGGGTGTAGGCGGCGTCCTCTTTCTCCTTCGAGATCCGGAGCGAGTACTGCCCGAACCCCAGGATCCCGGATCGGTCTCGCTCGCCGTACTCGGGAGCCTGCTTGACCCGTTCCTTGGGCCACGGAACCCGGAGCGATGCCCCGGCTCGCTCGACGCCCTCGACGGGAACCAGGACCCGCTGGTGGCGGAAGGTTCCGCTGACC
>JBBQXH010000347.1:0-3193 GCA_038209835.1 Gaiellales bacterium
GGTCGACACCCAGCTCGAGGAGATCACTCGAGGCTCCGTGACACGGCTCGCTGGGGCGATCGTCAGCTGGACGGACGATCCCTTCGCTCGCTGCATCGCTCGCGCCCCGATCGGAGATCAGCGTGAGACGGTGCTGCGGGAGATCAAGCGCCCCCTCGACGATCGCGTGTTCTTCACGGGGGAGCACACCGACGAACGGCCGGGCCCGGGCGGCATGGAAGGTGCGATCCGCTCGGGTCTACGCGTCGTCGACGAGCTCGCGAGCGCGCGGCCCGGATAGAGGGTGGACGGGTCGAGCGCCGAGAGCGAGATCTGGGTCGGGAGACCGATCCCGAGGGTCGAGGACGACGCCCTCCTGCGAGGCGCCGGGCAGTACATCGACGACCTCGGCCACCCGCCTGCTACCTGCGACGCCGCCGTCTTGCGCTCGCAGGTCGCACACGCACGGATCGGCGCCCTCGACACGTCGGCCGCGTGCGCACTTCCGGGCGTCGTTGGCGTGCTGACGGGAGCAGACGTCGCCGCGATGTCCCACCCATTCCGCGCCGGGGTGGAGAGCCCCATCCCCTACCGGGCGGCGGCTCACGAGGTTGCGCGGTATGTGGGCGAGCCGCTTGCCGTCGTCGTCGCACGCGATCGGTACACGGCTGAGGACGCCCTCGAACTGATCGAAGTCGACTACGGGCCCCTTCCACCCGTGCTCGATCTCTTCGAAGCGGCGGACACTCCCGGGCTCGTCGCCTCCGACCGCTCGTTCTCTTACGGCGATCCCGACAGCGCCTTCCTCGCCGCGGACGTCGTCGTCGCCGACCGCTTCGACTTCCACCGCTGGAGCTGCACGCCCATGGAGTGCTACGGCGTCGTCGCCGACTGGGACAACGCCTCGGGGACGCTCACGTCCTGGACGAACTTCCAGGGCCCCTTCACGCTCCATTCGGTCGCAGCCGCCTCGCTCGGCCTCTCCGGCGCGAAGCTGCGCATCGTCACGCCTCCGAACTCGGGCGGCAGCTTCGGCATCAAGTCGACCGTGTACGTCTACATCGTCCTGATCGGGCTCGCCTCCCGGAAGCTCGGTGTCCCCGTGCGCTGGATCGAGGATCGCCTCGAACACCTCGCCGGGAGCTCGGGGGCAACCGGCCGAAGCACCGGTGTCGAGGCGGCGTTCTCTCGCGCCGGCGAGCTGCTCGCGCTGCGCTACGACGCCGTCGAGGATGTGGGCGCCTATGTACGCGCGCCCGAGCCGGCGGCCCTCTACCGCATGCACGGGTCGTTGTCGGGCGCCTACCGAGTTCAGAACGTCGCGGCCCGAAACCGAGTCGTGCTGACCAACCGGTGCCCGACCGGCCTCAACCGCGGCTTTGGCGGCCCCCAGCTCTACCTCGCGCTCGAGCGCACGATGTCGATCGCAGCACGCAAGCTCGGCATCGACCCAGCCGAGCTCATGCGCCGGAATCTCCTGCAGCCGGAGGTGTTTCCCTACCGGACGCCGTCCGGCAGCCTCTACGACTCGGGCGACTACGAGGCGTGTCTCGATGACGCACTCGCGCTCAGCCACTACGCCGAACGGCGCTCGGAGCAGTCGCGAGCCCGGGTCGAGGGGCGGCTCTTCGGCATCGGGGTCGCCTGCGTGGTCGAGCCGTCGATCTCGAACATGGGCTACATCTCGCTGGCCCGGACCGCCGAGCAGCGTGCCGAGGAGCTCCCGAAGTCCGGGAATTCGGAGTCCGCAACGGTCCTCGTCAATCCGGCCGCAGGGGTCACCGTGCGAATCGGCTCCACGCCACAGGGCCAGGGACACGCGACTGTCTGCGCCCAGATCGTCGCCGACTGTCTCGGCCTCCGCCCGGACGAGGTTGGTGTCCGCACCGATCTCGACACGGACACCTTCCCGTGGACGGTCTCCTCCGGAAACTACTCGTCGCGCTTCTCCGGCGTGGTCGTCGGATCGGTGCTTGGCGCGGCCGAAAAGGTCGCGGACAAAGTGCGTGCGATTGCGGCGTACGAGCTCGAGTGCGATCCCGAGGACGTCCAGCTTCGCGGCGGGCGCGCGATCGTACGCGGCTCGCCCGAGCACTCCGTCTCGCTGCGGCGAATCGCCGGCAGGGCGCACTGGAACCCCGAGTCGCTCCCGGAGGGGATGGAGCCGGGCCTGCAAGCGACTGCCGTCTACAGCTCGCCGAATCTTGAGGCTCCTGGAGCGGACGACCGTGTCTGCGCATCGGCCGCACACGCCTTCTTCGTCGACGTCGCCGTCGTCGAGGTCGACCGGGCAACCGGCCAGGTGCACGTGCTCGACTACGCAACCGTGCACGATGCAGGGAGGCTGCTCAATCCTCTGATCGTGGACGGTCAGGTCAGGGGCGGCTTCGCGCACGGAATCGGCGCGGCGCTCTTCGAGCAGACGGTCTACGACGAGGTGGGAAACCTGCTCACGGGAAGCTTCATGGACTACCTGTGCTTAACCGCGCCCGAGCTCCCTCACCTCGAGATGGCACACCGCGAAACACCCTCTCCGTTCACGCCGCTCGGCGCGAAGGGAGTTGGGGACAGCAACTCGATCAGCGCTCCTGCCGCGATCGCCAACGCGGTGGCGGACGCGCTCGGCAGGGACGACGTCGCTCTTCCACTGACGGCGCCGCGAGTCTGGGAGCTCATGAACGAGACGAGGTGAGCCCTCGTCGCTTCGCTCGCTCTATAGTCGAGCGAGACGTTCAACTCACCAAGGGAGGCGTGAGCCATGCCTGAGATTCGCGGTGCCGACCTCGTGGTCGAGTACCTGATCCGGGAGAAGGTTCCTTACCTGTTCGGCTACGCCGGCCACGGGGCCGTCGGACTGCTCGACGGTGTCCACGACCGCCAGGACGAGCTCGAGGTTGTGTTCCCCAGGATCGAGACAGGCGCCGGGTACATGGCCGACGCCTACTACCGCGCATCCGGCACCCTGATCCCCGTCTACACGTCGACAGGGCCCGGGCCCATGCTCCTCACGGCCGCGATCTCGAACGCCTTCTACGATTCGTCAGCCTTCATCGCGATCACCGGCCAGGTGGCGACGAGCCAGTACGACTCGGGAGCGCTGCAGGAGGAGAACCGCCACTACCAGGCGGATTTCCCGAGCATCGCGAAGGTGATCACGAAGCGGAGCTTCCAGGCGCACTCGGTCGAGGACATCTCGAAGTTCCTCCCCAAGGCG
>JBBQXH010000348.1:0-3189 GCA_038209835.1 Gaiellales bacterium
TCTTCGACGGGTACGCCGTCCCATCGACCTACGACTCGCTGCTCGCCAAGCTCATCGTGTGGGCCGAGAACCGTCCCGCCGCGGTCGCCCGCACCTCCCGCGCCCTTTCGGAGCTCGAGCTCGAAGGCGTCCCGACCACGCAGACGCTGGCGGGCGAAATAATGGCCAGCGAGGGCTTCGTCACCGGCCGCTACACCACCGCGTATCTGTACGATGCTGCCGACGAGCTTCCGGCGTTGAGGGCACCGTGATCGGCCGAAGCGCGGCTCGCCGTCAGGCCCTTTTCATCCTCTACCAGTGGGACGTCACCGGGCAGCCGCTCGCCTCGCTCTTCGAGGGGGACGTCGATCAGTTCGCGACGCAGCTCGCCGGCGAGGTCGTCGCCGAGGCTCCGGAGCTCGACCGGCGGATAACCGCGGCCTCGCGGGACTGGACTGCCAACCGCCTCGGGGTGGTCGAGCGGAACGTCCTTCGCATCGCGATCCGTGAGCTCGACCGTGGCGAGGTTCCGGTCGAGGTCGCGATCGACGAGGCAGTCGAGCTCGCCAAGACCTACGGGGCGGCGGAGGCCGGGGGTCTCGTCAACGGGATCCTGGGCCGAATCGTTCGCGAGGCGGCTGACGGCGGTGGGTCCGTGACCTCCGAACCGGCGGGTTAGGGTACGGTCGTGACCGAGGCGGACCGAGCGAGCGAGCGGCTGCAGACGCTTCTGGACAAGCTCGAAGACGCGCGAAAGCGTCTCGAGGAGGCAGAAGACGCGGACGCTGCCGTCGATGTCCTGAAGGACCTCGTCGACCTCGCGAAGGACGTCCAGGTCGAGATCGACGTACAGCGGCGGGGAGGGCCCGATTAGCCGTCCTGACGAGCTGCGCTCGCTCGCCGAGGACTTCCTCGGCGCGTTGTCGTTCTCGACCGATCTGGGTCAGCTCGAGGAGGCGCTCCGCTACTCCCTCCTCGGCGGCGGTAAGCGGATCCGTCCTGTTCTCTGCCTCGTGACGGGTGAGGTGCTGGGGTGCGAGCCCGACACGCTGCTTCCGGCGGCCTGCGCCCTCGAGCTCGTTCATACGTTCAGCCTCATCCACGACGACCTGCCGGCGCTCGACGACGACGCGCTGCGCCGCGGTCAGCCGAGCGCTCACGTGGCGTTCGGTGAGGCCGTCGCGATCCTCGCCGGCGACGCGCTCTTGGCCGAGGCGTTCCGGCTCGTCCTGTGCTACCCACAGCCGGGCCCGGCACGGGAGCTCGCGGATGCGACCCTCGGGATGATCGGCGGTCAGTACCTCGACATCACCACGAACGCCGATCTCGACGGAGATGGTCTGGCGGCGCTCCACCGGTTGAAGACGGGGAAGCTCCTCAGCGCCTGCGTCGGATCCGCCGTAGAGGTAGCCGGCGTCCCAGACGCGGAGTTCAGCCGCTGGCGCGCATTCGGGGACGACGTCGGATTGCTGTTCCAGATCGTCGACGACATCCTCGACGCGACTGGGACAGTCGAGGAGCTCGGGAAGACTCCCGGGAAGGACGAGGCCGCGGGCAAGGTGACGTACGTATCCCTCTACGGGCTCGATCGGGCGCGCGAGATCGCCGACGAGACCCGCGGGCGAGTCCAGCAGCGTCTGGACGACATCCCGGCGGACACTTCCGTCCTCGCTGAGCTCGTCGCAACGATTCGCGAACGCCGCGCCTAACCCTCCGGGGCGGCGCCCGCGAAGAGGGCGGCTCACCCCCTGGGGCCAGACCCCTCGGAGTCGAGGTCGAAGGTGACACAGTTTCGTGGCGAAGTTGACACAATGCCGCTGGATCTTGGGTGGAAGCTGGCTAGCGTGGACACATGCCTCGGCGTCCTCGCGTCGAATTCCCGGGTGCCACGCACCAAGTTGCGACGCGTGGTGTGGACAACGAGTGCGTCTTCCTTGACACCTTCGACCGGCGGCGATTCCTCCTTCGGCTCTGAGCGGTCGTCCCGCGATACGGCTGGCGGTGCCTCGCGTACTGCCTCATGGGCACGCACTACCACCTGCTCGTCGCGACCCCGAAACCGAATCTCGCCGTGGGGATGATGAGGCTGAACGGCGGGTACGCGCAGGAGTTCAACGCTCGCCACGACCGCCGGGGTCACCTCTTCGGTGGACGGTACGCGTCGACGCTCGTCGAGACCGACGAGCACCTGCTCGCAGCAGCGCGCTACGTGGTGCTGTATCCCGTAGAGGCGGGCCTCTGCGAAACGCCAGGCGAATGGCCGTGGAGCAGCTACCGGGCGACGGCGGGCTTCGCGGCCAGTCCGTCGTTCCTGGCGACGGTCGATCTCCTCGCCCTGGTCGGAGGTCCGGGGGATGCCGCCAGGGCGGCATACCGGCGCTTCGCTGAGGAATCAACTCTCGCCTGACTGTCCCTGCGGGCCACTCGTCCTACTCCGGGGCCGCGAGTACTCTTTCGGCGTGAAGAAACGGCTCGATGTCCTCCTCGTCGAGCGCGGGCTGGCGGAGACGCGGTCGCAGGCCCAGGCTCTCGTCCTCGCCGGACGTGTGAAGGGCTTCGACAAGGCCGGCGTCGCCCTCGACCCGAACGTGCCGCTCGAGCTCACGGAGAGGCCGCGGTTCGTGTCGCGCGGTGGTGAAAAGCTGGCCCACGCCCTCGAGATCCTCGAGATGGACATCTCGGGTGAAGACTGCCTTGATCTCGGCTCGTCGACCGGGGGGTTCACGGACTGCCTTCTCCAGGCGGGAGCCGCGCGAGTCTGCGCGGTCGATGTGGGTCGCGACCAGCTTCACGAGCGGATCAAGAACGATGCGCGCGTCACGGTCCTCGAGCGAACGAACGCTCGCCGCCTCACGTGTGACGATCTCCCCTTCCAGCCAGCCTTCGTCACCTGCGACGTCTCGTTCATCAGCATCCGGCTTGCGCTCCCGCCCGCTCTCGCCTGCGCCACCCCGGGGTGGCGGGCGCTCGTCCTCGTCAAGCCGCAGTTCGAAGCCGGCCGAGCCGAGGTCGGGCGAGGAGGCGTCGTGCGCGACCCGGCGACGCATCGGCGTGTGCTCGGCGACATCGCTCTCTCGGTCCCCGCGTGGGGGGCCGTGCTCACCGCGATCGTCGACTCGGGCCTTCCAGGGCCGAAGGGGAACCGCGAGTTTTTCCTCTCGTTGGCAGAGGCCGCCAGCGCCGCGCCGGGAGGCGTGATCGATGACTGGA
>JBBQXH010000349.1:0-3185 GCA_038209835.1 Gaiellales bacterium
CATATGCTCTCCCCCCGTCAACCGAGCAACAATGTCAATGAGGGAGATTCGAGATGCCGAAGACTTCGAAAGCGAGCGCCTCGCAGGTCGAGTCGGTGGAGGGAATCGTTGATGACCGCTCCGAGGATCTCGACGGCTACACCGCGAGCTTCACGACCTTCTTGTCGGACATGGACGCGGCACCCTTCTATAAAGGGCTTCCTGATGATCGGTGCCAGTGTCCGCACTGGGGTTACGTCATCAAGGGCCAAATCACATTCCGGTTCGCCGACCGGGAAGAGACATACGAGGCAGGCGACGCGTTCTACGCGCCGCCCGGGCACACGCCCGTGATGTCAGCGGGGAACGAGATCATCGAGTTCAGTCCAACCGGCGAGCTCGCGAAGACGATGGAGGCAATCCACAAGAACATGGCCGAGAGCGGACAGCCGTAGAGCTGGATGGCGGGGTGGAGGAGCCTCTGCCGGATGTTCTGCAGCCTGGGGCGGGCACCGACCGATCATAGTCGACGGTCTGCTTGGCACCGTGACCGCGCTCGAGCCTGGCCCGCGCGACGATGTCGCCGTCTTCGCACTCAGCCCACCCACGAACATTGACGGGCCCGACGGAAGGCTAGCGATCGGTCGCGGCCTCCGGTCGGCTCAGCGCGTCTGGCTAGTAGCCACCCTTGCCGCAGGCGGCAAGGAGAAGCGGCAGCAGACCAAGCACAGCTCCATCGGTTGTTCGAGTTGAGACTTGTGAGCCGAGAGGCCTGCTGCGTCACCAGCTCGGAGTCGCGCATGAGGGCCCCGGTCGAGTCGTTCCTGAGACCGATTCGACGTACTACACTTCTCGGACTGGATGTACCCGCCGCAACGGGCTGGAGCTCGAGTGACGACGATCCACGATCTCGTCCCGATCCGGACCCCCCGGACTGGGTGCAAGAACCTGAACACGCTCGCCCGGGCGTTCAGCCGACTGCACGAACGACGGCCCGAGCTCGAGCTCGTCGTCGCCGGCGCTGAGGGCTGGGAAGAGGTCTTCCCTCGAAGAGCCCCGGCTGTGCCGTTTCTCGGCTACGTGACCGACTCGGAGCTCGCAGACCTGTACCGCGGTGCGGCCGTGGTCTGCTATCCGTCCCTGTTCGAGGGATTCGGCCTACCGGTCGTCGTCACGGATCATCCTTCCTTTGACGAGGCGAGTGGAGACGCGGCCATTCGGGTCGATCCCCTCGATCCGGACGCGATCGCCGCCGGCATCGAGGGCGCACTCGCTGCCTCCGAGAGGCACGTGGCGCCCGGGATCGCCCACGCCGCCCGGTACAGCCCAGAAGCGTGCGGCCGGGCCGCCGTCCTCTCAGGCTACGAGGAGATCCGTGGCTGACCTTCGTATCGGGATCGACGTCTCGCCGCTCGAGCAGACCCGGGCCGGTACCGCCCGGTACCTACGCTCGCTCATCGCCGAGCTGGAACGGGAAAGCGTGGAGTTCAGGCGGTACAGCTTCGGCGGCCCGCGCCGGACGAGCGTCCCGGCACGAGATCTCGGCTGGTACCTCCTTGGGCTTCCACGCCGTGCTCGCCGCGACGGCGTCGACGTGCTGCACTGCCCGACCTTCCGCGCGCCGACTCGGTCGGCCGTCCCACTCGTCGTCACCGTCCACGATCTGGCCGTTCTGCGCTACCCGTATGCGTTCAATCGTTGGACGCGCACGTACAGCGAGAAGCTGCTGCCGAAGGTCGTCGAGGCGGCCGATCTCCTCGTTTCCGTCTCCGAGTTCACCGGTACCGAGCTCGAGACCCTTCTGGATGTCCCGGCCGACAGGGTCCGGGTCGTCCCGAACGGGGTCGGAGCGCCATTCAGGCCGGACGGCCCCGGTGCCGACGGAGACTATGTGCTGACGGTTTCAACGCTCGAGCCGAGGAAGAATCTGCCACGCCTCGTACAGGCGTTCCAGAACGCACGACTCCCCGGCGTCGAGCTCCGTGTCGTGGGGGCGACCGGCTGGGGCGACGTGAAGGTTCACGGTAGGAACGTGAGGCTCCTCGGTGAGGTTCCCGACGCAGAGCTCGCGCGCCTCTATCGTGGTGCCCGTTGCGTCGCCTACGTGTCGCTGTACGAGGGGTTCGGGCTTCCGGTGCTCGAAGCGATGGCCAGCGGTGCGCCAGTCGTCGTCGCGCGAGGTGGGGCGCCAGAGGAGGTGGCCGGAGGAGCCGCGATCATCGTTGACGGGCTCGACGAGGACTCGATCGGCGCTGGGCTTGCGGAGGCAATCGAGGGATCGGACGAGCTACGCCAGGCCGGAGGCGAACGGGCGGCCGAGTTCACCTGGCGTCGCACCGCCCTCGGGACACGGGCGGTCTATGAAGAAGTTGCACTGTGAGCGCTCCCGTCGTCGCGATCGACGCGGACGTTCTCGGGCGCGAGCGAACCGGCGACGAGACCTACGTCGAGAACCTGCTCCGCGAGCTCGGTCAGGCACACGGCGACGTCCGCGTTGCCGCGGTCACTCGCCACCCGGAACTCGTCCCTCCGGGAGTCGAGCCCTCAGCCCTCCCTGCGCGGGGCCGCGCCGCCCGCTTGGCCTTCCGACTACCGGCACTCCTTCGCCGGATGCGACCGGACGTCGTGCACTTCCAGTACGTCGTTCCACCCGGAACCCCTGGCGCCGCGGTCGTTACCGTGCACGATCTGTCCTTCGAGGGCCCCCGCGAGTTGATGGGAGTCGTCGACCGCACGATCTTTCGTGCCCTCGTGCCGCGCTCCGTGAGGCGCGCCGACCGTGTGTTGACAGTGTCGGAGCGAACGAAGCGAGCCCTCATAGAGCAGTACGAGCTCCCAGAGTCGAAGATCGTCGTCACTCCGAACGGCGTCGACCCGGCCTTCACCCGCGAAGGGCCCGCGCGAAACGGCTCACCCTACGCGCTCTTTGTCGGCGCGATCCAGCCGCGAAAGGATCCACTGACGGCGCTGCGTGCACTCGCACGCTCGGACTCTACCCTCAGGCTCGTGATGGCCGGCCCGCACAAACGTGGCGTACGCGAGGTACGCGAGGAGATCCGCAGGCTCGGCCTGGAACGGCGGGTAGATCTTCCCGGCTACGTTCCGAAAGACGAGCTCGCGGCCCTTTACCGGGGGGCCATCTGCGTTGTCTTCCCATCGCGTGACGAGGGTTTCGGCCTGCCCGTTGTCGAAGCCATGGCCTGCGG
>JBBQXH010000350.1:0-3184 GCA_038209835.1 Gaiellales bacterium
TGGAAGACGCTCCTGCCCCAGTACAACGGAGACGACTCGTGGGAGCTGCCGATCCCCGGCACATTCGTGATCGACCGAGATGCGATCGTGCGATACGCGTTCGTCGAGCCCGACTACACGCAGAGAGCGGAGCCTGCGGACATCCTGGAGGCCCTACGCTCGACCGTTGACACTTAGGCTGGCGCCGTGCGGTTCATCCTGAACGTCATCTGGCTCGTCTTCGGAGGCCTCGTGATGGCCCTCGGGTACATGCTCGCGGGCGTGATCATGTGCATCCTGATCATCACGATCCCGTTCGGAATCGCCTCGTTCCGGCTCGGAGGCTACGCCCTCTGGCCGTTCGGTCGGGTCGTCGTCCGCAAGCCAGACGCGGGTACCGGGTCCGTGATCGGCAACGTCATCTGGAGCATCCTGGCCGGCTGGTGGATCGCGCTCGGCCACGTCGTGTCGGCGATCCTCTGCTTCATCACGATCATCGGGATCCCCTTCGGCATCGCGCACCTGAAGCTTGCCAAGATCGCGTTCATCCCCTTTGGCACCGCGGTCGTCGATACCAAGCTCACCGAGGCGGGCACGGAGCTCGTCAAGGTCTGACGGCTCGATGCGGGTCGCGCATCTCTGTCGCGACACCACCGACTTCGAGGATCACGCCGGGTTCGTGCTCGTACTCGACGGGCGCGGCTGCCGCGGCGAAGATCCCGATCGTGACGAGCGCCCCACCTCCGATGTTCGTGAAGCCGTGCCAGGTGTGTGGCGGGATCCGGACAGAGTCTCCTGCCGCGAGTTGGAGTCGCTCCTCGCCCAGCCAGAGCTCTGACGTCCCCTCACGAACGAGAATGAGCTCCTCGACCTCGTGATGGGTGTGCGTCGGGGCTCCGTGGCCCGGATCGCACCACTGCTCGATCACGCAGAGCTGCGTCGCACCGGTCGAGGCGCCGCAGTGAAGCCGGGTCGTGACGCCCGGCCGCCACTCGACGAGCCCCTCGTTCACCGCCCACGCTTCGGCACGACGTAGGCGAGATAGAGATCCTCACACGCCGGGCTGCAGAAGCGGCGCTCCTCGCCTCCGATCTCCGCAACCCAGAGGCGCCTGGCGACGACCTGGCCGCAGCAATCGCATGGCGTGACAGCCGTCTCCCAGACCTGCGTCACGATCGGCTCCCAACGCCCGTCAGTCACGAGAGATCTCCCCTCAGCCTTCCCAGCCGTATGCGGAACCTGCCCGCTCGGGCGAGACGAATCCCTGCGCGACGTCGTTCGCGACGATGGCACGGTCGCGCCGACCCGGGTTCCCGTAGCCGCCGCCGCCAGGCGAGTCGATCAGCACCTCGTCGCCGGGCTCGAGCGTGACGTTCGTGAACTTCGACGGCGATGCCGTCCCGAACACCTCTGAGAAGGTCCGGAACTCCGTGTCGCCGTTTCGCTTCACCCTGATCGCACCCGGCCCGCCGAGACCTCCGCCCTCGAGACCCCAGGCGCCGAACCCCGGCTTCGTCCGATCGAGCACCGCGTTCGCGGTGATCTCGGCTCCCTCGGTGACCCGCACGACGCGCCTCGTGCCGAGCCCGCCCCGGTGCTCACCAGCGCCGCCCGAGTCGGGAATCAGCGAGTACTCGATCGTCCGCAACGGATACCGCGTCTCGAAGATCTCGACCGGCGTATTGCGACAGTTGCCGTTCTTGACGATGATCGCGCTGTTCCCGTCTGCGTACGAGGTCGCGCCCCACCCACCGCCCTCGAGGTGGTAGTTGGCGTAGTACTCGCCCGTCTTCGGGTGGACGCCGCCGAAGAGGAAGTTGCAGGCCGTGCCGCCCTCTGCCGCCGCAACTCGGTCGGGGAGCGCGGGTGCCAGCGCGGCGATCACCATGTCCGCGAGCTTCGGATGCGACTCGGTATTTCCGGCGACGCACGGGCGTGGGTAAACGACGTTCACGGCGCTCCCCGGAGGCGCGATGATGCGGATCGGCTTGTAGGCGCCGGCGTTCTTCGGGATGTTCGCGTTCGTGAGGTGGAAGATCCCGTTGTAGACGGCTCCCGCGATGACGCCGTACGTCGCGTTGATCGGGCCCTTCGTCTGGGGATCGGTTCCGGTCCAGTCGACGATCAGCTGGTCGCCGTCGACCGTGACCTCGACGTGGTAGGTGACCGGCTCGTCCGTGATGCCGTCGTCCTCCTGCTGGCCTGAGAAGGAGTAGCTCCCGTCCGGGATCGCCGCGATCTCGTTGCGCATCCAGCGCTCGGAATAATCGATCAGCTCGCGCGCTGCCTCCTCGACGAGCTCCCGGCCGTAGCGGTCGAGCAGGGCGATCGTCGAGCGCTCCGCCACCCGAAGCGATCCGATCTGGGCATTGATGTCGCCCCACGTGTTCCGCGGCGTCCGGTGGTTCGTCATGATCAGCCGCCAGAGCTCCATGTCGTGCATGTCCTGTTTCATGATCTTCACCGGCGGGATGCGCAGCCCCTCCTGGAAGATCTCGGTCGCGTCGGCGGCAAACCCGCCCACCGCCTTGCCGCCGATCTCGGCGAGATGGCCGATGTTCGCGAGAAAGCCGAACAGCTCGCCCTCGTAGAAGACGGGGCGCAGGAGCAGATGCTCGGGCATGTGCGTCCCCCCGCGATAGGGGTCGTTGTGGAGGACGACGTCACCCGGCTCGAACGCGTCCGCGCCGAGCTCCTCGATCGTCCAGCGCCCGGCGAACATCGCCGCAGCGATCTGCGCCGGGCAGAACTCGCCCTGCCCGATCAGGTTCGCGTCCCTGTCGAAGAGCACGCATGAGAAGTCGAGGCCCTCGTTGAAGATCGGCGAGAACGCTGTGCGCATCATCGTGATCCCCATCTCGCGGCAGATGTTGACGAAGCTGTTGTTGATGATCGTCAGGGTGACGGGATCGATCACGATGCCTCCTCCCTCCGTCCGGAGACGGCGATTCTACGGCTCGTCGGATACGGTGTCGCACCGATCGGCACCCAATGGAAAGGCCCAACGGTGCCCGCAGACGACGTGACCAGGTCGCTCCAGATCGACCCTGACATCGGAGCCGTCGAAGTCAAGATCACCGCCCAGGCGAAGGACGAAGATCTCGTCGAGTCGAAGCTGAAGCTCGCCGGGATCGAGGCGGAGCACCGCAAGGTGTTCTTCTTCGACACGCCCGATCTCACGCTCTTCGAGGGCGGAGTCGTCCTC
>JBBQXH010000351.1:0-3178 GCA_038209835.1 Gaiellales bacterium
GCGTACGTGTTCATCTCCCACGACCTCGGTGTCGTCCGCTATCTGTCCGACCGGATCGCCGTCCTCTACCTGGGCCGTCTGATGGAGCTCGGCGACGCCGAGCGCGTCTTCTCGGGGCCGCACCACCCGTACACGGAGGCGCTGCTATCGGCTATCCCGAACATCGACGGCACGGAGCGATTGCGGATCCGGCTCGAGGGCGAGATCCCGAGCGCCGCGAATCCGCCCTCCGGGTGCGTCTTCCACACGCGCTGCCCGCGGAAGGTCGGCGAGATCTGCGAGACGCAGGAGCCGCCGCTCGCCGAGGTGGAGCCTGACCACATGATGCGCTGCCACATCCCGATCGACGAGCTCAGGCGACTGCAGGTTCTCCCCACAGACGATCCACCGGTGCGTACACCAGCGGAGGCCGGTTCGTGAGGATCCGCGGGGCGGTGCTGCCCGAGACGGGCGCGCCGCTCGAGATCGCGGAGCTCGAACTGGCACCGCCGGGCCCCGGCGAGGTTCTCGTCCGCCTGCATGCGAGCGGCGTGTGCCACTCCGACCTGAACGCGATCGACGGAACTGCCGAGACGCGCTGCCCTGCTGTGCTCGGGCACGAGGGCGCCGGCGTCGTCGAGGCGGTTGGTTCGGGCGTGACGCTGCGACCGGGTACACATGTCGCGCTCTCCTGGCTCCCGTGGTGCGGCCGCTGCGAGGAGTGCCTTCGCGACCTCCCGCATCTCTGCCGGACGGTCTGGTCTGCGATGGGTCACGGCGGCCTCCTCGATGGGACACCCCGCCTTTCGCGCCACGGCGCACCCGTGTACCACTACTCGCTCCTCTCGACGTTCGCCGACCACGCGGTCGTCGCCGAGCGATCCTGCATCCCGATCCCCGATGACGTGCCCTTCGACGTCGCCTCGCTCGTCGGCTGCGCGATCGCGACTGGGGTCGGGGCCGTCTGGAGAACCGCAGGTGTGCGCCCGGGCGACAGGGTGGCCGTGATCGGCTGCGGCGGCGTGGGACTGTCGGCGCTCCTCGCCGCGGTCGCCGCGGGAGCGGAACCCGTCGTCGCGGCCGACGTCTCCGAGGAGAAACTGGCTGCAGCCACAGCGCTCGGAGCGAGCGCGACCGTCCGTTGGGCCGGCGACGCCGAGTCCACCGCAGAGCTCATTCGCGAGACCTCAGGCGGAGGCGTCGACTACGCGATCGAGGCGACGGGCCGGCCAGAGGCTTCGACGTGCGCATTCCTCTCATGCCGTGCACGTGGCGCCGCGGTGCTCGTCGGCATTCCGCGCGCCGACGCCACCGTGACGTTCCCGGCCCTGCAGATCCCACGGCTCGAGCGCCGGATCATCGGATCGATCTACGGCTCCTCCAAGCCCGAGCGCGACTTTCCGGCGATCCTCGCGCTCTACCGCTCGGGCCGGCTCCCGCTCGACCGCCTGATCTCCCACCGCCTCCCGCTCGACGGCGTGACGGAGGCATTCGACCTGATGCACTCTGGCTCGGCGCTCCGCGTCGTGCTCGACCTAAACTAAGTGCCCCCGGTCGGAACTACGATCGTGCCCTGCCGGCTGCAAAGCGGCGCCGGTCGGCGTCCTCGGTCGCGCCCGTATCCTCCGGATACGAACGCTCCCTGCGTCCTTGACCGGCTTGCTTTTCGCCGCCAGGATCATGACCGTATTTCCGACCGGGAGCACAACGGAGGTCCCAGATGAAGGATGAGCTTGACGGACGGATCGGCGAAGCCTGGTCGGGCGAGGTGCCGAACGGCAGCCATATCAACGTGGTCGTGGCGCGGAGAGGATCTGCGACGGCTGCGGCCCTCGCGGGCGCTCTCGCCTCGCCGCGTCCCGGCCACGTGCCGTTCCTCGCCTGCCTCGAGCCGGGAACCCTCGTCCGACCGACGACCATCGTCGTCAACAAGTCGACCCTCGGGGGTGACACGCTCCCGCGAATCACCTGGGGCGCGGCGCAGCTCGGTATCGCGCAGGGCGTTCTCGACGCCGTGGCAGACGGTGTTCTCTCGGCGATCGAGGTGCCAGAGCTTCTCCTCCTCGTCGCGGTCTGGGTCGACCCGGCCGCCCACGACGAGACTGCCGTGAAGGCCGCGAACCGCGACGCGACTCGCATCGCGATCGCGGATGCCGTCACGCCCCCTTCACCGAAGGCCGTCCGGAAGCTCGCGAAGCGGCGCGAAGAAGCGACGAACGCGTACTACGGCGGCAACTGACCGCGCATGAGGATCACGGGACTCGAGACGCGGCGTTACGCGTTCCCGCTCGACCCACCGTTCCGGGCGGCCTGGGATCCCGTCCCCCGGCAGAGCGTGGAAGCGACGCTCGTCGCCGTCAACACGGACGAGGGCGTCACCGGGTACGCGAGCGGCGACCACCTCCCCGACGCGGCGGAGCTCGAGCGGCACCTCGTCGGCGTCGACCCGCTGCGCACAGAGATCGTGCGGGAGATCTGCGAGACCGTCGATTTCCATGGCGGCCGGCCCTGGACGGCCGAGGTCGCCGTCTGGGACCTCGCCGGGCGGATCCTCGACCAGCCGCTCTGGCGTCTGCTCGGCGGGCGCTCCGAGCGGATCCTCGCGTACGCGTCGAGCGGCGAGCCAGTCGACGCTGCCGAGCGCGCTCGCCGTGCGGTCGCCCTGCGCGATAGCGGCGTGCGGGCGATCAAGATCCGGTTCCAGGACGAGGACTGGCGGCGAGATATCGAGCTGGTCGAGGCTGTCCGCGACGCCGTCGGCACGACGATAGAGCTGATGGTCGACGCGAACCACGGCTGGCGGATGGCCGGTGACCGCGCGCCCCGCTGGGACGTCTCGACGGCGAGACGTTGCGCACACGAGCTAGAGCGGCTCGGTGTCTACTGGCTCGAGGAGCCGTTGCGGACGGACGACGTCGAGGGCTACGCGCTGCTCCGCCGGCGGACGTCGATGAGGATCGCGGCGGGGGAGATGGTCCGCCACCTCTCGGAGGCTCGCGATCTCGTCCTGCGCGGTGGTGTCGACGTGATCCAGCCGGACGTCGTCCTCGCGGGCGGCATCGGCGGTTGCCGCAGGATCGCGGCGCTCGCCGACCTCAGCGGTCGCGTGTACTCGCCACACACGTGGACGAACGGCTACGGCCTGCTCGCGAACCTCCATCTCGCCCTTGCCGTCTCGACCTGCCCGTACCTCGAGGTG
>JBBQXH010000352.1:0-3163 GCA_038209835.1 Gaiellales bacterium
AAGCGGCCGTGCACATGGCGCCCGCCGGCCCGCACAACGACCGGTCGCCGGACCGGCGACCCGTGCGGGTCACGTGACGCTCGAACACGTCGGCCGGGCGGCGCACGCGGCGCCGGGGGATCCGGCTCGTCTTCCGGGCCAGGTCCCCAACCATCGTCTGCCTCACCCTCGGAAGGCGGGTGACGCATCGTCCACCAGAGAACGAAGCCGAGCGAAACCATCTTCAAACCCACCAGCGGGAGGAGCGTCAGGTAGAGGGGATCCATCGCTCACGCGAAGAGTAGACGGGTTAGCCGGAGTCCGCTCGGCGCCCCGATCGGTCACGGTTGATGCTGCTTCGAGGATCCTCGCGTCTCGCTCGACGAGCTCAGGATTTCCTGAGTCGCGACGAAGTCGAAGAACGTCCGCACGGCGGGCCTGACCGGGCCGCTATTCGAGCGGAGTACGCACCAGTGCCGCATCGGTAGACCGCCTTCGACGTCGACCGTCGCGAGGATTCCCGCCTCGAACTCGAGAGCGAGCGCGACCTGGGACTGCAGCGAGAGCCCGAGACCGATCGACATAGCCTGTTTGATGGCACCGTTCGAGCCGAGCGTGAGTGTGGTCGGGCGCAGGTCATGATGCGCGAGGAATTGCTCGACCATCGTCCTCGTGCCGGATCCCTCCTCGCGTAGGAGCCACGTGCGATTTCCAAGCTCGTCGACCCGGACACGACAGAAAAATCACGGCGTCAACTTCCGGGTGCTCGCGAAATGGTGCCGCCTGCTCGGTGTCGACCATCTTCACGCCGGCACCGTCGTGGGCAAGCTCGAGGGTGACCCGATCAATACGTGGGGCACACGGTGCCGAAAACGAGAGACGTGATCAAGCGCGCCATCGGCGGCGTGCTCTTCATCGACGAGGCGTACTACCTCTTCCGCCCTGTTACCGAGCGCGACTACGGGCCTGAGGCGATCGAGATCCTGCTGACCGCGATGGAGAACCACCGCGGTGAGCTCGTGGTCATCCTCGCGGGCTACAAGGACAGGATGGACGCCTTCTTCCGAGGTGCTCCCGGGATGTATTCGCGCGTTCCCCGACTACAGCGCGGCCGAGCTCATGCAGATCGCACGGCTGATGCTCGAACAGCAGATGTACGACCTGAGTGACGACGCAGCCGCTGTCTTCGAGGAGTACATCGAGCTCCGCATGCAGCGGCCGCAGTTCGCGAACGGACGCAGCATTCGCAACGCGATCGACCGCGCTCGGCTCCGTCACGCCAGCCGTCTGGTCGAAACGGGCGGCGAGGTATCCAGGGACGAGCTCAGGCGCATCGAGGCCGGGGATCTCCTGAAGAGCCGCGTCTTCGAGGGCGCGGACGAGGGATCGCGCTCGTGACGCGTCCGGTTCTCCTCGCCGTCATCGAGGGCTTGCTCGGCTACCACACGCAGGAGATGCGCGACTCGTACGACGTCCGCGTCTTCCTCGACCCGCCCGAGGAGCTACGGCGTCGTTGGAAGGTCGGACGGGATACCTCGAACCGCGGCTACACGCAGGAGGAAGTGCTGAGCGAGCACCGGAAGCGCGAGCCCGATGCCGCGGCGTTCATTCGACCTCAGCGGGCACATGCCGACATCGTCATTTCGTTCCAGCCCGGTGAGTCGGACGAGCAGGACAAGCTCGATGCGCACCTCTTCCTGCGCGATGGTCTGCAGCACCCCGATCTCTCGAAGCTCATCGCGGCGCAGGACGACAGCGGTCTCACCCTGGCGGACGGCCCGCGCGAGCAGGAGCTGTACGTGCCTGGAACGATCGACCTCGCGCGCGCAGCAGAGATCGAGCAAGCGATCTGGGACGAGATGCATTTCGCCAGCCATCTTCGCCACCAGCGCCTCGGCGAGTTCAGCATCGGCAAGGAGCTGCACCGCTCGGCGTCGTTAGCACTCGTCCAGCTCCTGATCCTCTACCACGTCGTCACGGCGAATGCCCGTGCTGCGATTGGCGGCGACGGTTCCGCTGTCCAGGAAGCGGCGTCAGTGGCGAAGCCCGTCGCGGTCTGAACTCTCGAGGGACGAAGCTGCTGGACGGTAACAGTGACTCGCGCGGAAGCAGGCCGAAATCCGCTACGGGAAGCGGGTTTCGGCTCGAGGGAGCGGAGGGGGAGAGATTTGAACTCTCGAGGGACGAAACCGCCCCTAACGGTTTTCGAGACCGCCGCATTCGACCGCTCTGCCACCCCTCCGACGAAGCGAGAGAACGAGCGGAGAAGGAGGGATTCGAACCCTCGAAGGAGGTTATTTCCCCCTTAACGCCTTAGCAGGGCGCCGCCTTCAGCCACTCGGCCACTTCTCCTTGGGGAGCCATGGTAACAAGGCGAGACCCGCCTCTCGCGGCGCTCGGGGACGCTGCGGAAGACGGGCCTCTCGGCTCCCGGGGTCAATGCTGAAATCGGAAGCGGTAGCCCCGGTATCGGCCGTCGGCTCGCGCACGCGATCCTCCGAACGAGGGATCGCTGAGACGTCAGTCGTGGACCCGCGCCATCAGCTCGTGGCGCCGGATGACCTTCACGGCGACGCCGCCGAGCCGTACGTCGAAGCCGGCGCCTTTCGGGAAGAGGATCTTGTCGCCCGGCTCGACGCCCGAGGCGTCCGGGCCGGTGGCGGTGACGATCCCCGACCGGCAACCGGCCTCGGAGCTCGCAGGTATAATCAGTCCACTGCGGGTTTCCGTCTCCTCGTCGACAGGCTCGACGACCACGTAGTCGTCAAGGGGCTCGAGCGAAACGGCGATCGGCTTGGTCTCCTCCACTCTTTCGATTGTAGGGCGAAGCCAGCGGGTGAACGTTTGTATGCAACCGGGTGGGAGCTTCGCCCGTCTAACAGGCAGGAACATGCGCAGAGTGGTGATTACAGGGATGGGGGCGGTCACTCCGCTCGGAAACGACGTCGAGTCCACATGGCAAGGGGCGCTCGAGGGGAGAAGCGGCGTCGACTTCATCAGGACGTTCGATTCGTCGGAGTACCCCGTCCACATCGCCGCAGAGGTCAAGGAGGACTTCGACCCGAACGGCCTCGCATCTGCCAAGGAGATGAAGCGGCTCGACCGCAACATCCTCTTCGCGCTCGCGGCCTCGAACGAGGCGCTCGGCGACGCCGGCATCAACGGCTACCGGCCGGAGCGGGTG
>JBBQXH010000353.1:0-3146 GCA_038209835.1 Gaiellales bacterium
ATGACTGCGAGCTTGTAGCCGATCCCCCAACGCACATTCAGGTCCAGCCCCTCTGGGTCGATGATGCCACGGTCGACGAGATCGAGGCACTCACGCATGATCGCGTAGAGAATCCGGTTCTCGACAAAGCCGGGAACTTCCCGCTCGACGACTGGGTGGTAGCCGAATCCGCGGACAAGCTCGCAGGTAGCGTCGACCGTCCCCGGGTCAGTGTGCTCGCCCGGAATAACCTCGATCATCGGGATCAGGTGGGGTGGGTTTGACCAGTGCATGCCGACGACCCGCCCCGGCGACGCGCAAACCGTGGCGATCTTCGTGATCGGGATGCCTGAGGTGTTCGATGCGAGGATCGTCTCGCGCGAGACGAGCTGCTCGAACACCGGAAACAACTCCTGTTTCAGCTCGAGCTTCTCGGGGACGGCCTCGATCACGATCTCGGCGCCCTCGAGCGCCAGGCCAAGATCGGACTCGAAGCGGATCGAGCCCCCGCCCTTCGCGGGTGCCTCCAGGCGGTCGAGAGCCCCCTGGGCGAGCCGAACGCCGCCGTTCGCTCGCTCGAGCGCCTCGGCGCTCACGTCGTACAGGGCAGTCTCGAGGCCGGCCCGGGCGAGCACCGCCCCGATCCCTGGGCCCATCGTGCCCGTCCCGATTATCGCTGCTCGCGTGAAGGTCACCACTAATCCTCCTGGGATCGCAGGTCGTGAACTCGCCGCCAAACACGCTCGGGCGTGAGTGGAAGCTCGTTCATCGGGATGCCGGCGTCGGCGAGCGCGTTGACGATCGCAGCCGGAACAGCTGCGACCGCGCCCTCGCCGCAGCCCTTGGCGCCGTACGGACCCGGTCCGTCGCCGTTCTCGACGATGATGCAGGTCATCTCGTCAGGCAGATCTCGCATCGTGGGAATCCGGTACTCGAGCAGGTTTCCGTTCGCCAGCTGCCCGTCGAGCCAGATCATCTCCTCGAAGAGCGCGTTCCCCAGCCCCTGCAACGTTGCGCCCTCATCCTGGCGCTCCACGAGGAGGGGGTTGATCGCCTTGCCGACGTCCGCGACCGTCGCACTCTTACGCACGTGGACGAACCCGGTCTCGGGATCGACTTCGATCTCGGCGCCAGCGACACAGACTTCCCAGAAGACCGGGCCCTCCGCGTAGGCGCCTGTCCCCTGAGGGCGCACCTCCCCGGAGCCGATCAGCTCACCGCCTTGGAATCCGAAGTGCTCTCTGATGAGCTGCCGATGGTCGAGTGACTCGTCGCGCCAGCGCACCGCGCCGTCACGGAGATCTATGTCATCGATCGTTGCACCCCAGGTCCGCGCCGCGATCTCCAGGAGCTGGCCCCGGACGCTCGCTGCCGCGCGCTGCACTGCCAGGCCGGCGAGCGTAGTCGACCGGCTCGCCCCGGTCGAGCGATCGTACGGCGTGAACCGGGTGTCGGTGCCCTGGACACGTACACGATCAAGGGGAAGCCCGAGCTCCTGTGCCGCGATCTGTGCGAATACCGTCCGCGGCCCCTGACCCATCTCCGTCGTGCCGACAAGCACGACCGAGGTCCCGTCGGCCTCGAGGCGGACGGTCGCAGACGACACCGGGTGCGCACCCGCCGCGAGGAGCCCAACTGACAGCCCCCGCCCGATGTGGAGGCGCTTCGGCTCGTCCCAGCCGATGGCGGCTGCCACCTTCTCGACATCTCCCACGAGGTCTGCGTCGAGCGGCTTTCCGCCTGCTCTGATCTCCTCGCCGGGTGTGAGCAGGTTCTCGCGCCGGATCTGCAACCGGTCGATCCCGAGGCGCCGAGCGACCTCGTCGACCTGCGACTCGGCGATCCACTGCAGATGGGTGGCGCCGAAGCCGCGGTACGAGCCTGCTGGCGACGTGTTCGTGTACACGCACGCAGCATCGACACGGAAGGCCGCCCACCGGTAGGGACCGGGCGCGGCGTCGCCTGCTGTGGCCGTCACGCGAGGACCGTTGTCGGCGTACGCGCCAGTGTCGAGCCAGAGCTCGACCTCGCGGCCTAGAAGGCGGCCCTGCGCCGTTGCAGCCGTTCGCATCCGGCAGCGCATACCGTGTCGGCGTGTCGTCAGCATCGACTCTTCGACGCTGTTCTCGATACGCACCGGTCGCCCAGCCTTCCGTGCGACCGCAACGGTGATCGGCTCCATCTTCGTATACGACTTCGAGCCGAAGCCACCGCCGAGGTACGGGACTATCACGCGCACTCGGGAGATCGGGACGCCGAAGACCTCGGCGAGTTCGGCTCGGACGAGGAAGGGGTGCTGACACGACGCCCACACGGTGATCTCGTCCGCCTCGAACTGGGCAACGACTGTGTGCGTCTCCATTGAGTACTGGTAGACGGCCGGAAAGCTGTACTCGCCTTCGACGACGACGTCGGCGTGCGCGAACGCCGCCTCGAGCTCGCCGCGGTCGATCTGGTACCGATAGCAGACGTTCCCCTCACGCTCGGCGAGATCACCGAGCCCGTGGAAGAGGCCGGCCCGCGTAGGACCGTCATGGAGGATTGACGCGTCGGCCGCGAGCGCCTCCTCGACCGTCCTCACGGCGGGCAGCTCCTCGTAGTCGACCTCGATGAGGCGGAGCGCGGCCTCGGCAGCCGCCTCGGTCTCGGCAGCGACGACGGCGACGGGCTCGCCGGCGAAGAGCACGCGGTCGATGGCGACGATCGGACGATCCTTGATCGCATGGCCGTAGTACGGGTCGATGTCGCGGAGATCGCTTCCGATCATCACGCACACGACGCCCTCGAGCCTCTCGGCCTGGGACGTGTCGATCGAGGTGATGCGAGCGTGAGGAACGCTGCTCCGTAGCACCTTCCCATGCAACATGCGCGGGACCGCAATGTCGCCCGCAAACTGCGCTTGCCCGCGGAGCTTCTCGCCCGCGTCGACCCGATCGACCGACCGACCGACGAGGGTGGCGACGCCCGAGATCTCGACGGTGGACGTCACCGCCTGGAGACCCCCGAGAACTCGCGCACCGCCTCCAAGATCCCGTGGTAGCCGGTGCACCGGCAGAGGTGGCCCGCCAGATTCTCTCGGATCTCGTCCTCGCTCGTGAGCGCACCTGCGTCAAGCAGAGAGGAGACCGTGAGCAGCAGCCCCGGGGTGCAGAAGCCACACTGCACGG
>JBBQXH010000354.1:0-3144 GCA_038209835.1 Gaiellales bacterium
CGTCTCCCGCACCGCGTGCGTGCTGACGATCGGGAACGAGATCGTCTCGGGCGACGTCGAGAACACGAATGCGTCATGGCTCTCCCGCCGGCTCGCCCAGCTCGGAGTCGAGGTTCGAATGCTGGCTGCGCTTCGTGACGAGATCGGCGCTGTCAGCGAGTTCCTGCGCGAGCGTCACCGGTATGACTACGTCTTCGTCACGGGAGGGTTGGGGGGGACACCCGACGACCTGACTCGCGAGGCCATCGCCGCCGCCTTCGACGTGGAATGTGTGGAGATCGACGATCTCGCCGCCCACCTCAGAGAGCGGTTTGGAGAACGGGGGCTCGGCGACTACGCGGCCCGCTGGGCGCGGCTGCCCGCAGGGGCAACACCCCTCGTGAATCCGCTCGGCGGGGCACCTGGGTTCGTTCTCGAGAACGTGTGGGTGATGCCAGGGCTTCCGTCCGAGATGGAGGCCATGTTCGATGCGGTCGCCGACCGGTTTCGGGGCGAGCCGATCGCGAGCTGGCGGCGCTGCTATCGGACCGGCGAGGGACAGATCGTGAGCGTCCTCGAGGAGGCAACCCAGCGCCATCCGGACGTGTCGGTCGGCAGCTACCCGCGTTTTCTGGACGACGGGCCCGAGGTCGAGGTCGTGTTGAAGTCGAGCGATACGGCCGCGCTCGCGGCTGCCAGCAGCTGGGTCGAGGCCGCCCTGGCCGCGACCGTCGCCTCCGGAACCGTCGCTAGCTCGACTCGAGAACCTCGACGACCTTGAACTCGGGCTCGAGCCCGATCGTCCGGAAGAGCTCGACGCCCCTTGGCACCGGCGTAACCGACAGGTACTGGTCGAGGGCGTCCTTCGACGGCCAGATCGCGACCACTTGGGCAACACCGTCCTCGTAAAGGAGGGTCGCGGTCAGCACTCCCTCAGGCCGGCGATCCCGTCCCTTCCGCATCAGGTCGGCCAGCCGTTCGGCCTGATCACGATCGGCACGTGCCGAGAAGATCGCCGCGACCATGTTCTAGTGCACCTGGCTCACGATCACCCCGGTGATGATAAGGCCGACGCCGAGGAACTGCTGCCAGCCCAGCGCTTCGCCGAGGAAGGGACCCGTGAGGACGGCCACGAGCGCCGGATACGAGGCTGCGATCGCGATCACGGTCGAGGTCGGCAGGGAGCCTTCGCCGGCTTTGTTGATCGCCGTTACGAAGAAGATGTAGCCGCCGATCTGCAGGCTGACGAGGAGGAGCAGGCTCAGCCAGCGACGTTCGATTCCGTGGAGGGCGCTCGCGCCGCCGCCCGTTGCCAGGAGCCAGCCGGTGATGACGACGATCCCGACCGCGTACTGGAAGACGAGGATTGTGGTGGGCGAAACGAGGTTCGTCCCCCTCTTCAGCAGGATCCCCCCGATGCCCCAGGAAGCTGCGGCGGAAAGGGCCAGCAGAAGCGCCGCTACCTTCACGCGCTGACGTTACCATCGCTTCCGTGACCACTCTCTCCCCGGAGCAGTACCTCTCGAACCTGAATCCGGCCCAGCGCGACGCCGTCCTCGCCACCGAGGGGCCGGTGCTCATCGTCGCCGGGGCCGGTTCGGGAAAGACGCGCGTCCTCACGTATCGCATCGGGCACCTCGTCGCCGCGTGCGGCGTGAAGCCGTCCGAGATTCTCGCGATCACGTTCACCAACAAGGCCGCGCACGAGATGAGGACACGCCTGGGGGATCTCCTCGGCGGCATCGTAAGGACGATGTGGGTCTTGACCTTTCACGCCGCATGCGGACGGATCCTGCGGCGCGAGGCGCCCAGACTAGGCTATCGGTCGAACTTCACGATCTACGACCAGGCAGATCAGGTGCGGCTCGTCAAGCAGTGCCTCGAGAACCTCGACAAGGATCCGAAGCGCTTTCCGCCCGGCGGTATCCACGCCCAGATCTCGAATGCGAAGAACGCCCTCGTCTCGCCGGGTGAATACACGGAGCGAGTCGCGTCGTTCTACGAGCAGACGGTCGCCCAGGTCTACGACCAGTACCAGCGCCGGCTGAGCGAGGCGAATGCACTCGACTTCGACGACCTGCTGATGCTGACCGTCGATGTCCTCGAGCGCTTTCCCGAGGCGCTGGAGCGCTGGCAGAAGGCGTTCCGCTACATCCTCGTGGACGAGTATCAGGACACGAACCACGCCCAGTACAAGCTCCTCCAGCAGCTCGCGGGCGAGCACCGCAACGTCTGCGTCGTTGGTGATCCCGACCAGTCGATCTACGCGTTCCGCGGGGCCGACATCCGCAACATCCTCGAGTTCGAGACGGACTTCCCGGATGCCCAGGTGCTGGCGCTCGAGCAGAACTACCGCTCGACCAACAGGATTCTCGAGGCCGCGAACGCGGTGATCTCGAACAACCGAGAACGCAAGCCGAAAGACCTCTGGAGCGACCTCGGCGACGGTGACCCGGTGCGGATCGTGGAGGTCGAGGACGAGCACGCCGAGGCCCGCCTCGTCGCCTCGGAGATCGTCAGGCTCGTCGACGAGGGCTACACGGGCTCCGAGATCGCGGTCTTCTACCGAACGAACGCGCAGTCACGGGTCATCGAGGACATCCTCCAGCGGCAGGACATCGCGTATCAGGTGATCGGCGGCCCGCGGTTCTACGAGCGGGCGGAGATCAAGGACGCGGTCGCCTATCTCCAGGTGATCGACAATCCCGCCGATGCCGTCTCGCTCGCGCGCATCGCGAACCGGCCGCGACGGGGCATCGGCGACACGTCGCTTGCACGCCTCGCGACGTATGCCGACACCATGGGCGTGACGCTCTGGGAGGCGCTCGGTCGGTCGGGCGAGGCCGGTCTCAGCACGGCTCCGGGAAAGGCCGTGAGGGGGTTCCGGACGCTCATGGAATCACTAATGGCGGTCGCGCAAGACCTGACCGTCCCCGACCTCATAGAGCAGGTCATTGATCGGAGCGGGACCGCCGACGTTCTGCGCGCCGAGCGGACGATCGAAGCGCAGGGCCGGCTCGAAAACCTCCAGGAGCTGGTCGGCGTCGCCCGGGAATACCAGGAGACTGCGGACGACCCGTCTCTCTCGACGTTCCTCCAGGGCATCTCCCTTGTGTCCGATCAGGACACGATCCAGGAGGAGGCGAGCCTCGTCACGCTCATGAC
>JBBQXH010000355.1:0-3128 GCA_038209835.1 Gaiellales bacterium
ATCTCGCGGCTGCTGAGATCGTCGTCGGCGACACGGTCGAGGTCGAAGCCGCGGCCCGTCGCTGTGCCGCCATCGTGGCGCGGACCTTCGCCGACGTCGGTCCGGGTGAGCCGATCCTCTACGAGGACTCGGCGCGAAGCATCGCTCTGGCGATCAACCGTGGAAGCGCCGCGCGACTGATGTCGACTCTGGCGGGCCAGGAGATCACCCTCAGCGCTCAGTCAGCGTGAGCACTCCGGGCTGGCGAGAGCGGGCAGGTCGGCGGTTCGCTCGCATCACGACCGACGCCGTCGTCTCTCACCCTGGGCTCTGGCGCGTATTCCGTCGGCCGCTACGCGGTCAGTTCGACCGACTCGCTCCGGTCTGGGACGGCCGGCGCGGACCCGAGGCGCTCGAGCCGCTGGAACGGGCGCTCGACCACGTTTCGGCTGCTCACCGCGTGCTCGACGTGGGTACCGGAACGGGCAAGGGAGCGCGTCTCGTCGCGAGTCGATACCCGGAAGCCGAGGTGACGGGCGTCGACCTGGCGCCGGGAATGATCGCGGAGGCGCGGGCGCTGCTCCCGGCGGACCTCGGGTCGCGCGTCCACTTCCAGGTTGCAGATGCCTCGGCGCTCCCATTTCCCGACGAGGCGTTCGATCTCGTCATCCTCCTCAACATGATCCCGTTCTTCGACGAGCTCGGACGCATCACAATGCCTGGGGCGAGCATGGTCTTCACGTCCACATCGGGTCCGACGACGCCCATCTACGTCTCGCCCGCGATCCTGCGCGACCGGCTCGCCCAGCTCGGCTTCACCGAGTTCCACGAGCTGTCTGCGGGCGAGGGAACGGCGATGGTGGCTCGGAAACCTGACTCGTAGGTCAGTCGGTCGATCGATGGCGAGGGCCGGAATCGAACCGGCGACACCACGGTTTTCAGCCGTGTGCTCTACCAACTGAGCTACCTCGCCGAGCGAGGGAAAGTCTAGCGAGGGCGCCCACCCGCTCGGGTGCGTATCGTGTCCGGGTGCTCGACGCAGGCATCGTCATCATCGGCGCGCCGCTCGACCTCGGCGCGGGAGGCCGGCGCGGGGTCGACATGGGTCCCTCCGCGATTCGCTACGCGGGACTCGGAGAGCGGATCGACGAGCTCGGCATCCTCTGCCGGGATCGCGGGAACGTCGAGGCGTCGCTTCGGGAGACGGCCGATCCGGGGGATCCCCGGGCGCGGTACCTGGGCGAGATCCTCGAGACGTGCGAACACGTCGCGGCGAGTGTCGCCGAGGTGACGCGGAGCGGGCTCATCCCGCTCGTTCTCGGCGGAGATCATTCGATCGCTCTCGGGACGCTCGGCGGGATGGCGTCCGTGCACGGACCGGGCGCCGTCCTCTGGATCGATGCGCACGGAGACCTCAACACACCGCAGACGACGCCGAGCGGAAACGTGCACGGGATGCCGCTCGCTGCTGCGCTCGGGTGTGACGACGTGAGCTTCGCGAGCGCTGCGTGGCCACTGCCCGCGATCGACTCCGCTCGGACCGTCCTCGTCGGCGGCCGCTCGTTCGACGCTGGCGAGCGGGCGCTGATCCGGGAGCTCGATCTCACGGTGTTCACGATGGCCGAGATCGACAGGCGGGGCCTCGAGCCCGTGATCCATGACGCGCTCGAGCGTGTCGACGGGGCACCCTTCGTGCACGTCTCGCTCGATCTCGACGCCATCGATCCGGATGTCGCGCCGGGCGTCGGGACACCCGTGCGCGGCGGGCTCAGCTACCGCGAAGCGCACCTCGCCATGGAGCTCGTCGCTGAGGCTGCCAGAATCGGCTCGCTCGAGGTCGTCGAGGTCAACCCGATCCTCGACCACGAGAACGAGACAGCTCGGCTCGCCGTCGAGCTGGTCGCGAGCGTCCTCGGCGCGAAGATTCTCTAGACACTTGGACGCTCGGCTCGCCGTTTCACGGCGCGGAGCCAGAGGACGCGGACGAGGTTGCTTCCGGGTCGGACGACGAGCCAGTACCGGCGGAACTTTTCCCGTGACGCCGCGTCGGTCGTCTTGATCCGGGTCTCGGTCGAGAGCCGCGTGCCTGCAGGGGTTGGATCGAGGCGGAAGTCGAACGCGACCTTGGCGTTGCCGGGCCTGTCGAAGGCGATGAACTCCTCGCCGTCTGCGATCGGTACAGGGGTGTTCCCCGCGAGCTTCCAGAAGGGGCCGATGAGGCCGTAGAGCCGGCTGGCGCCGGGCTCGTCATGGATGGGGACGAACCCCTCGCGCTCGAGGATCTCGAGCACCGGCCGCCGTGTCTCTCCGCCCGAGCGGCGCCCGCCCGAGATGACCTTCGGCAGGGCTCGCAGGCCGAGGAGGAGCGCAACGCCCGGCATGTCCGCGAGGGTGAGCGCCCCGAGCGCGGCCCATGTTCGATCGCAGTCGGCGCGAACGAGGATCTCGTGCCGCTCGTGCTGCTCGAAGACGGGCATCACGTCGTCGAGTCTCAGGAGTCGCCAGCCTCCTCGCCGATTCCGGACGGCGTGTAGTAGCGGCGCCCCGAGAGCTCTTCGGGGAGGTAGTCGACGTCGAAGCCCGTCGGGTCGTCGTGGGGATAGATGTATCCGGTTCCGCGCCCGAGGGCTTCCGCTCCGAGGTAGTGCGCATCGCGGAGCGCGTCGGGAGGACGGAGGGAGCCGTGCTCTCGGACGTCTCTCGTCGCTGCACCGAGCGCTGCGATGACGGCGTTCGACTTCGGGGCGTTCGCGAGATAGAGGGCCGCCTGCGCGAGGTTCAGCCGGGCCTCCGGAAGGCCGACGTGCTCGAGTGCGTGCGCGGCAGCGACGGCAACCAGCAGCGCCCGCGGATCGGCGTTGCCGACGTCCTCGGAGGCGAAGATCACCATGCGCCGGACGAGGAAGCGCGGATCCTCGCCGGCCTCGAGCATGACGGCCAGGTAGTAGAGGGCGGCATCCGGATCCGAGCCGCGCATCGACTTGATGAACGCGGACGCGAAGTCGTAGTGCTGGTCTCCCGCCTTGTCGTAGAGGACGGCCTGGCGCTGCATGGCGTCCTCGGCGTCCCCGAGCTCGACCTCCGCGCGAGCGTCGCGCCGCACGGTCTCCACCGCGAGCTCGAGGGCGTTGAGGGCCGCTCGCGCGTCG
>JBBQXH010000356.1:0-3119 GCA_038209835.1 Gaiellales bacterium
GTCGTTCGTCGTCGTGCGTCCAGACTGTCCCGGTGGCTTCCCAAGCCAAAGGTCGCGGTTTCGACCCCCGTCGTCCGCTTTCGGGCTGAGCGACCCGGCAAGGCGCGGGAGCGCCGCGCAGTGGACGGCGGTAGCCGGCCACGGAGGGACGTCGAGCCCGTAAGGGCTCAACACTCCGGCCGCGACCCCCTTTCAGCGGTGGCGAAGCCGCCGCATTCACCCTACGCCTCGGCGAGGATCACCAAAGTGTCGGCCAGCACGCCGTCCTCTGCCATCACTTCGGCTGCCGCTTCGGTCTGCATCGCGGTCTTGAAGGCGTCCACGTCGGGAACGTCCATGAGCACCGCCACTCGGGTCGGGTTCTGCGGGTCGACGAACTCCCGGATGCCGGTGACGCCGAGAGGTCCGAAGAACTTCTGGCGGTTCGGCGAGGCAAGCCAATGCTTGGTGTCCGTCACCTCGTGGTAGCCGATCAAGGTCGTCATGGTGTCTCCTTCGTGTCTTGGATCAGGCGGTGGGCCGGAACTCGGACTGTACTGCGCTCTGATCGCCCACGTCACGCTTTCGGCAGACCGGCGGCCTTGCGTGCCTTCCGCGGGTCGACGAAGTCGTCGATACGAACGACGTGACCGCCTTCGAAGCGGCAGACCTGGAACAGCGGAGCGCCGTCGACGTTGTCGAGCCGGATCAGCACACGGTCCTCGTTCTCGGCGACCTCTGCGAGGGTCACGCCAGACGGCGCCTGCTCAATGACCTCACGGGCCTCGTCGCGGCCCCGTCACTCGGGCGTGTGCTTCCACCACAGATGTCCTCGGGTCACCCCGCGCCAGTAGACGTCGGGGGCGAGCAGGTCGGCAATCGGCTCGAAGTCGCCCCGTTCGTAGGCCGCGAATGCGGTCCGGATGGCATCGGCATTGCCCGGCACGCCATCAGTATGGCATCCGGATCCCGTCCAGCCTATGCTGCGCGGCGTGGTCGAACCCAGCCATGTTCCACCCACGCTTCTCGTCGAGGGCACGGTCGAGCGGGAGGTCGAGCCGGATCGCGTGACGATCGCCGCACAGCTTCGCAGCGGTGTCGCAACCGAGCCATCGGAGGCCCTCGAGGCGACACTCGCGGCGCGCTCCTCACTCCGGGATGTGCTTGCGGTCCGGCACCCGTCGGCGGCTGTCTCGGACACTGCTGTCCGTGTCGAGCGGCACATGGTGGAGCGGAAGGAGCGAACCGGGCCGGGAACGACCGAGACACAGTGGGTCCACGCCGGCTACATCGGTTGGTGCCGCGTTGCGGCCGGCGCTGACGCAGCGGACGCCGCCGGCCTCGTCGCGACGTTCGTGGTCGCTGATGACGGAAGCCTCGAGAGCCCCGTGTTCACGCTCTCGCCCGCGCTCGAGCGCACCGTTTCGCTCGAGCTCGACTGCGAGGCGATCCGGGATGCCCACCGGCGCGCCGAGGCGATGGCCGAGGCAGCCGGCTGCCGCATCGCGGGGATCCTCTCGATCGGCGAAAGTCCGCGGCGAGATGAAGGGATCGAGCCACGCGCGTTCGCGGCAAGGGCCGGTTACGACGCGATGGCGGTCGCGGACGATTTGACCGCGCTCATCGGAGAGCTCCGGCCGGAGCCCGTCAGGGTCATGCGATCAGTGCCGGTGCGCTTCCTTCTCGTGCCCGCCGATGGTGACAGCTAACAGATCGCGGTCAGGCTGAAGCCGGAGTCGACGAGGCTTCCGGTGGAACCGAACATTGCGACGCCGACCTGGTATCCACTTGCGAGGTTGACGACCGGGTAGGCGGCCGTGACGGGCCCGACGACGAAGCGCGAGTCAGCCGTAACGACGATCGCGCACCCGAACAGCGAGTCGACGAAAGGCACCTGGTAGAAGCCGGTGAACTGCCGTCCGGTCGGAAGCGCCGGATCGAGTCAGCGCGACGCGAGCACGTTCCCGTCCCTGTCGAGCACGGCAAACTGGGTCGACGCATCGGCTCCGGGTGGGCCCTGCACGCCCTGGGTCCCCTGAATCCCTTGCAGACCCTGCAGGCCCTGCAAGCCCTGCACGTTCCAGTCGAGCACAGTCTCACGGTTGCGGCACTGATCCACCGCTGGATCGATGACTCGCAGGCGACCCACGTCGTTGTAACAGCCGTGGATCACCCGCTGGGATCAGGAATTGCCGCCCAGGAGACGCCACCGACGGCGGCCACGATGAGCGCCCCTGCGAACGCGTACGCGAGCCGCGACCTGCAAAGCCGACGGAAGACGGACACGAATCCCTCTTTGTGACGTGAGAGACGATCATCCCGAGGGCCCAGGGTCGAATCCATCACCCGTGCGGGTCATTGCCGGGCGAAGCCACAACCGCTCAAGACTCCCAGCCACAGGCCGATATGAATTATGTGACAAGCCTGCAGGGGGGCGAGCGCCACGGCGTGCCTCGGACGAGTGACGACCGGCTCTTCCGGGCGATCGTGGAGTCGGTCACGGTCGGCGTCGCGGTCGCAGGGATCGACGCCTGTCTCGTCGAGACGAACCGGGCGCTCCAGGAGATGCTCGGCTACGACGCTCGCGAGCTCGAGGGGATGAGCGTCCGCGAGATCACGCATCCGGATGACGTCGAAGAGAATCTCGTCCTCCTGAACGAGCTCATCGAGGGCCGGCGCGATGCGTACCGCGTGGAGAAGCGCTACCTCAGAAAGGACGGGAGCCTCGTCTGGGGCACGGTCAACACCACCCTCGTGCGCGACGATCGAGGGAGGCCCGAGTACTTGGTCGCGACGATCGAGGACGTCGATGCCCGCAAGCGAGCCGAGGCGGGGCTCCGCGAGGCGGAGGAGCGTACCGGACCCTCGTCGAGCAGTTGCCGCTCATCACCTACATCGATGCGATCGATGCGGTCAGCTCGAACATCTACACGAGCCCCCAGATCGAGGAACTGCTCGGGTACTCCGTCGAGGAGTGGACCGGGAACAGCGAGCTGTTTCCCAACCTCCTCCACCCAGACGACAGGGAGCGGGTGCTCCGAGAGGTTGCCGAGGCCCACGCCGCCGGCGATCGGTTCGCCTCCGAGTACCGCCTGATCGCGCGAGACGGTCGCATCGTCTGGTTCCGGGACGAGGCCGTA
>JBBQXH010000357.1:0-3108 GCA_038209835.1 Gaiellales bacterium
GGTGACGAGCCCGTCTTTTGTCATCAGGTTCGCAATCGGCTGGCCCGTGTCGTTCTCGAAGCGCAGGTCGCGGTTGGTCAGGATGCCGACCAGCCGCCCCGACTCGTCGGTGATCGGGACGCCGGAGATGTGGTAGGTCTCCATGAGATTGAGCGCATCGGCGACCAGGTCATGCGGATGGAGGGTGACCGGTTCCACGATCATCCCCGACTCCGACCGCTTGACCTTGTCGACCTCACCGACTTGCTCCTCGATCGAGAGGTTGCGGTGGATGACGCCGATCCCGCCCTCGCGTGCGAGCGCGATCGCCATGCGGGCCTCCGTTACGGTGTCCATCGCGGCGGAGCAGATCGGGATCGAGAGCTCGATCGTCCGGGTGAACCGCGTCCGAGTCGAGACCTCGTCCGGAAGGACGTCCGACTCGGCCGGGACGAGCAGGACGTCGTCGAAGGTGATGCCTTCCTTCGCGAACTTCTGTCCGAGCTCGAGGAGGCGATCGACCGTCTCCTGGCCGATCTCGACGCTCACGAGACCCCTTGAATGCACGAAGCCCAGGCGCAGAGGTGCTGCCTGGGCTCGGAAGTCGACGAGTTCGCTCTTCCTCTCAACGTCCAATCGATCCTAGCAGTCGGGCCCGACGAGGTATCGCGCCAGAGGCAGCGGCGACACGGCCCGGTCAGTATCCGTAGACGGAGACGTGTGAGGTGCTGGTCGAGCCGAAGGGCTCCCGGTTCCAGCCGGCCCAGCGGTGTTTCAAGCGCAGCCCCGCGATCCGCGCCATCAGGTCGAGCTCGCTCGGCCAGGCATACCGCGTGACGATCGGATACAGGCGTACACCATCGCCGGTGAGACGCACGTGGCTCTCGTCGAGCCGCTGCGTCACGGGATCGTGGCGACCCACATCGAGCCAGACCTCGTCGACTCCGATGGCCTCGGCATCGACGTATTGATCGTCGCGCAGGCGGGTGAGAAAGGTGGGCACGAAGGCCTCGACGACGAACGAGCCATCGGCGGTGAGATGGGCGGCGACGTTCTCGAAACAGCGCACCTGTTCGTCCTGCGTCAGCAAGTTGAACAGGGTGTTGAACACGAGGTAGACCAATCGGTAGCTGCCCGGGACGGAAACCTCGGCGAAGTCGTCAATCGTGACCGCGATCCGGTCGCCACCAGGCTTTTCACGCAGCTTGGCAACCATGGCGGGCGAGATGTCGATGCCGTCGACGTGGACTCCCCGAGCCGTAAGCGGCAGCGCGATCCGACCGGTGCCGATCGCGAGCTCCAGCGCGGGACCGCCACCCGCCAGCTGCTCCAGGAACGCGACGGCCGCCGACTCGTCGCCGCGTGGCACGTCGTCGTAGATCTCCGCGGCATCCTCGTCAAAGCTCCTGATTGGCTCGTAGTTCTCCACGGCCAATTCGAGGCGTTAGTCGCCGGCGACGGGCTCGAGCTCGCGCACGGTGACGAGCGAGGCGAGGCGGTTCACCTCGCGGACGTCGAACTTTCCCGCGCCGGCCTCGAGGACGGAAGCCGCCCCCGTCGCGACGGCCGCCCGAAGCGCATCGTCGAGCGGGCGCCCGGCGACGCGCGCAGCCAGGAAGCCCGCGAGGAGAACGTCGCCCGAACCGATCGTCGAGATCGGCTCGAGCTGGGGCGCCGACGCCTCGAGACGATGCTCGGTTCGATCCTCCCGAACGAGCGCGTAGCAGCCGCCCTCATGGGTGAGCAGCACATTGCGGGCGCCGAGATCGGCGATCTCGTCCAGGGCGGCGGCGAGGTCCTCGTCGCCGGAGAACTCGTGTCCGACGAGCTGTTCGGCCTCGCGGACGTTCGGCGAGACGAGCGTCGGCTCGCCCTCGACCCCGAGTCGCAGGGGCTCGCCCTCCGAGTCGAGTACGGTCGGCACGCCGCGCCGGTTGGCCTCGCGGATCGCCTCGAAGTAGAAGTCGTCGTCGACCCCTCGCGGCAGCGACCCCGAGAGGACGATGAACTCCGCGCCACGGGTGAGGTACGCGAGCTTGTCCCGGAGGATCGCGAGCTCGTGCTCCTCGACCTCGGGCCCCCACTCGTTGATCTCCGTGTACGCATTCGAGGTCGGATCGACCACCGCAGTCGACGTGCGCGACTCGCCGCGGATGCGGACGAAGTCGTTCAGGAGCCCCTCGCTCGTCAGCCGCTCGATGAGCTGGACTCCCGTCCGGCCACCGGCGAGGCCCGCGCACACCACAGGAATCCCGAGCCGTTTCAGCGCCCGGGCGACGTTGATGCCCTTGCCGCCGGCACTCGAAAGAGCGGAGCTCGCCCGATGACGATGGCCGAGCTGGAAGTTGGGGACGAGCAGCGTCCGGTCGATGGCCGCGTTGAGGGTGACGGTGACGATCACGCGATCGCCCCGAAGATCGAGCTCACCATGTCACCCAGGTGGTCAAGTGCCCGGCCAGCGTACCAGCGAAGGCGAGCGCCGAGACCTGGCTCCTCGATCGCATCGGCCGCCACCAGGGGCCGCTTGGCGATGAGCTTCGGCCCGTCGTAGATCCTGACCTCCCCCAGCTTCTGGCCCTTCTGGACAGGGAGCTCGACCATCGAGGGCGCGACGACCGTCTCGACGAGCGGTCGGCCGAGCTGCTCGACGGCGATCACCGGCGCGGCCGCCACGAGGGAGAGCTCCCGGTCGCCGAACGGCACCAGGGCTTTCGCATAGGTGTGGCCCGTCCGGATGATGGGGATGACCCGATACTGGTCGAAGCCCCAGTCGAGCAGCCGAGCCAGATCGGCGTTACGTCGATCGCGGGACGGCGCGCCGAGCAGCACGGCGTACATCGTCACGCCGTCCCGGCGCGCCGCCGCGACCTCGCTCCACCCGGCGGTGCTCGTGTGGCCGGTCTTGACGCCGATGATTCCCGGATAAGTGAAGAGGAGGTCGTTGCGATTGGTGATCGGCCGTCCGGCGACCGCCGTCGACGTGATCGCGACGAGCTTGGCGTACAGCGGCTTTCGCATCACAATCCGTGCGAGCCTGAAGACGTCTCGTGCCGACGAGTAATGGCCCGGCGCGTCGAGACCGTCGGGGCGCTCGTAATGCGTATCGGGGAGCCCGAGCTCCTTCGCCTT
>JBBQXH010000358.1:0-3094 GCA_038209835.1 Gaiellales bacterium
TGGCGCCCTACCCACGGCCGGCAACCGGTGATCCGCTGTACGGTGCCGGCGAGCGGGTTCGCGCGCGCAACCTGAACTGGGAGGGCCACAATCGGCTGCCGCGCTACGTACGAGGACGAACCGGGATCGTCGAGCGCGTAAACGGCTGGTATGTCATCGAGGACGATCACGCCGAGCGCCTCGGACGGAACCCGCAACCGGTCTACACGGTCCGCTTTGACGGCTCGGAGATCTGGGGCCCGGACAGTGAGCCGACCCTGACGGTCTATCTCGAGCTCTGGGAGGGCTACCTGGAGCCGGCGGATGCACCCGGGCGAGACGGCCACACAGAAACGGAGAGCTATCCATGAGTACCCATCACCGCCCCGAACCCGAGTCGTATGCCTCGATGCGGGCGCGAGCGCTCGAGGCGCTCCTCGTCGAGAAGGGCCTCGTCTCGACGGATGCGATCGACGCCGTCGTCGAGCTCTACGAGAACGACGTGGGCCCCCAGAACGGCGCTAGTGTGGTCGCGCGCGCCTGGGTCGATCCCGCCTACCGGGAGCGGCTGCTCGCGAGCGGATCGGCTGCGATCGCCGAGCTCGGTTTCGGCGGCACCGAGGGCGAGACGATGGTCGTCGTCGAGAACACGCCCTCCGTCCACAACGTGATCGTCTGCACGCTGTGCTCGTGCTATCCGTGGCCCGTGCTCGGGCTGCCGCCGACCTGGTACAAGAGCTCGCCGTATCGCGCCCGGGTGGTCGCAGAGCCACGGGCAGTCCTCGCCGAGTTCGGTCTTACGCTCGCGGATGACGTCGAAATCCGTGTCTGGGACTCGAGCGCCGAAGTGCGCTACCTCGTTCTCCCGATGCGCCCGGACGAGACGGAGTCCCTCTCGGATGCCGAGCTGGCCGCTCTCGTCACCCGGGACTCGATGATCGGGACAGGGCTTCCGTCGGCACCGTCGGCCGAAGCAGCTTGACAGGCCCCGTGTCCTCGCTCGCAGCGGTCGACGCGGCCCTCGCCGGGTCGGTGCCGCTTCCGCGCGACAACGGCGCGCTGGTCTTCGAGGAACCGTGGCAGGGACAGGTGTTCGGCATGGGCGTCGTCGTGCTCGAGCGCACCGGCGCGTCCTGGGCGGAGTTCCGCGAGCACCTCGTCAGGGCGGTTGCGCAGCACCACGAGACGCCGGACGAGACACCGACAACCGCCTACTACACGGCCTGGCTCGACGCGCTCGAGTCGCTGCTCCGCGATCGAGGCGTTCTCCCGCGAGCGTAGCTCTACGCGGGTACCTCGCTCGGGACACCGCGGTGGAGGCGGCTCCGCGTGAGGGTTGCGCACAGCGCGAGCAGGAGAGCGGCCGTCCCGACGATCACCCAGAGGGTTGTCGTGAAGCTCCCGGTCGCATCGCGGACGGCGCCGAGGGCGAACGGCGAGATCGCCGCGAGGCAGTACCCGATCCCGAGCATCATCCCGGCGACGGCCCCGACGCCTGCCGGCGTGTCGGCCACGTCGAGCGGGAGCGTCATCACGAGCGCGAACATGACGCCGTTCATCGCACCGAAGAGCGTGACCCAGAGCCACGCACCACCGGGAAGCAGGACGATGCCGAGCATGCAGCCGAGCTGGGTCGCGGCTCCCGTGACCAGATAGAAGCGCCGGGAACCGACGCGGTCGGCGAGCCACGACGCGGCGAGGCCGGCCGGGATCGCGGCGATGTTGAGGACTGCGAGCAGAGCGCCAGCCCGTCCCTCACTCCAGCCTCGCTCGACATAGGAGTCCGGGAGCCAGGCGTTGATGCCGTAGTACCCCGTCCCGAGAAGGGCGAACACGAGGACGAGCGTCCACGCCGTTCTGCTACCGAGCGGCAACTGCGGCGGCCGGTAGGCCGCTCGCCGGTCGTGACCCGGCTCTGCCCTCGTCTGATAGAGCCAGATCCCGACGAGGCCGACCGTCACCCCCGAGAAGACGACGAGCGAGGCCCGCCAGCCGCCGAGCGCCGCGGCGGCGATCGGGACGGCAAGGGCAGAGGCGAGCGCGGAGCCCACGTTGATCTCGGTCGTGTACACGCCGGTCGCGAACGCCGGGCGGTCGGAGAAGCGCTCCTTGACAGCCACGGGCATGATCGCGCCGGCAAACCCGATCCCGATGCCGACCGGGATCGTCAGGAGGATCAGCCCCACCTCTCCCGGAACGAGCGCGCGGGCGACGCCGGCAGTGCCGATCAGCGCGAGCGAGGCAGCGATCGCGTACCTCGACCCGACGCGAGCCGAGAGATAGGGAGCGGGCGGAGCGAAGAGCCCCATGCAGAGAACCGGAATCGTGCCGAGCAGGCCGGCGATCGCATGTGAGATGCCGAGGTCGTCCTGGATCGACGGAAGCAGCGGCCCGATACCGACGATCTGCGGCCGCAGTGCGACGGCACCGAGGAAGAGCGCGACGAGAAGGCCGGTCGCCTTCCGCATCACGCCCTTCCTGTCAGGCGAACGCTCAGTGCTCCCGGTCGGGAATACGGTCATTATCCTGACGGCGAAAAGCAAGCCGGGCCAGGACGCAGGGAGCGTTCGTATCCGGAGGATACGGGCGCGACCGAGGACGCCGACCGGCGCCGCTTTGCAGCCGACAGGGCACGAGCGTATTTCCGACCGGGGGCACTTAAATATCCCAGGTCTCGTAGAAGGATCGTTCGCGGTCGTCGAGACGCGGGATCGCATCGCCAAAACCCCACTGCTTGAAATGGTCGGACTCGACGTGCGCTTCGTAGGCTGCCTTGTCGGTGTACTGCTCGTAGAAGAAGAAGATGTTGGTGTTGTCGGGGTCGCGGTGCGCCTGGTAGACGAGCACGCCGGGCTCGGCCTTCGAGGGGGCCGCGAGCTCGCGAACGGCAGCCGCGACGTTGTCCGCCTCCCCTTCCTTTGCGGTCCACTTCGCACAGACGACGTAGGCCATGTCAGATCCTTTCGGTCGGGTTGGTGGGACGTTCTCTCCTCGCGAAGTACCGCTCGAGCCCGGCATAGGAGAGGTCGAAGCCGGGAAGCTGGCGGTAGAGCTCGACCGTCTCGCCGGCCTCGGCCTGGAGCTGGGTCTCGGCGCGCGCGACGAACTCCTCTTC
>JBBQXH010000359.1:0-3045 GCA_038209835.1 Gaiellales bacterium
ATCGGCATAGGAGCGCGGGAGCGTCGCCGGTTCCGAGTGGATCGTGTAGATGCACTCCATCGGCGCCTCGGGGAACTCGTAGTCCTTCGCGCCGGTGTCGGCCGGAACCATCCGGATCTCGCCGTCGAGGAACGCCGCCGCCGGGGCGGTGAACTCGTCGATCAGCGTCGACGCCGCATACGGCGGAACGTACGGCTCTGTCGGCTCCGGTATGCGCCCGGGGATGATCGCGTCAGCGATCTCGATCGACTCGACGGTGTCGAGGCGCTCGGCAGCTGCAGCCGCCAGCATGTTCGTCACCCCAGGGGCCGATCCCATCGAGATCGCTGCAGCGAGCCCGGCCTCTCGAAAGGCTTCGTCGAGCTCGTACTGGTCGAGCGCAACGTGGAAGAGCCCGCCCAGATCCGTGTAGTGGGCTCCCGCTTCGAGGCAGGCGCGCATGACCGCGATGTTCAGGTTGTGGCTCGCCGCGTTGACGACCGCGTCGACGCCCGAGATCGCCTTAGCAAGATCACCGGCTGCCGCCACGACGGCAGGAGCGCCGAGGCTCTCTGCGAGCTCGCGGGCACGCGGCTCGTCACGGTCGACGATCCGGACCTCCTCGACTCCCGGGCTCGCAGCCGCATCGGCGACGGTCACCCGACCCATTCCGCCCGCACCACCGATCACCGCGATCCGCATGGCGCGGGAGTCTACTTCGAGTTCGGTTGGCAGTGCCCGGCCGGGCTCGGAGCCACGTCGAGCGCCGGATTGCGGTCGAAGAAGCCGAACGGCTTGAGCCAGAACGACACCGTGTCGACCGGCATGACGGGCCAGTCCTCGGCTCGCGTGATGTGGTGGATGCCGAAGACGTACCAGAGGACGACGTCCTCGTTCTCGAGCGAACGGTCGGCCGCGATCCATCTCGGAAGGCCGTCGTCGTCGACGCTCTGCGTCGGGTAGTCGCCGCTCGGCCAGCGCTCGCTCTCAGCCTGTCGCGTCACCCACAGCTGGTGGGCGATCACCTCGGACCGCCGGAGCACGGGGGAGTCAGCGGCCAGCATCGGCGGGACGCACGCGGTCGGCACGAGCTTGTAGGCGACCGGTGAGCCGTGCGCGTTGAGCCGGCCCGGGTTCTGCACCTTCCAGGCGCGCTGCGTGGCCCAGTCGTAGTCCCGGCGCGCGTCCCGCTCGCTCATGATCGTCGTCGAGCGCTGCACCACCGCTAGACCGTGCGGATTGTCCGCCCCGGTCGGCAGCGTCGCCGACTCGGTTTCGACGACCGTATTCGCCTCACCGTCGACGTCGAGATCGAGGCGGGCAACGATGAAGTGCTGGTGGAACGGCGCGTACGTCTGCTCGTCGACAACGGTTCCGTACGGCGGCGAATCTCCGTCGAAGCCCGTCGTGACCATGATCCCCGTCGAGGTACTCGTAGTTGGCGACGGTCGCGTGGAAGGAGACGACGAGACGGCGCATCCGCCGAACCTCCACGCCGGCGCGCGAGTCCACGTGCTTCCACAGGACGGCGTTGTCCTCCTCGTGGATGCAGATCGCGTTCTTGATGACGATCGGCTCGCCGCGCGAGTCGTGGAGCGGGGCGTCCGCGTAGACGATCTCGCCGAGGCAGTCGCAGCCGAGCTCGAGTGACGTGACTGCGAAGCCGAGACCCCACTCGCCGATGTCGAAGGCCGTGCGGCGGTAGTGGTCAGGCGTCGGGTCGCGGTAGGGGACGACCATCTCGGCGAACGACATGCGGTGGGCGATCGAGCGCACACGGCCCTCGTCCTCATAGCCGACCTGGTGGAAGACGAGTCCCTCGCGGCCGTTGAACCCGAGGCGCAGCGACCATCGCTGCCAGCGAAGCTCATGACCCTCGAGCGTGAACGAGACACCGTCGGGCTGGACGATCTCGAGCGGTAGCAGATCGTCTCGCACTACAAGGCCCGGGATGTGGGCCGGCACGTACTCGCCCATCGTCGCGGGTCGTTCCGGCGGGCCTGTGTCCTCGATCTCCAGCAGTTCCATCGCGTTCATGTCCACGATGCAGTGGAGGCCCCCGACGAAATGCGCGTACGGGTTCGAGTCAGGGGCATCGCGGATCCACACATCGGTCCAGCCGACCCGGCGGCCTCGGTAGACCTCCGGAACGAGCGCACCGCCGTAGGCCCAGGTGTCGAACAGGACGAGGTCGAGGTCGGCGATTCCGTGGCGGGCGAGCACGGTGGCGACATCGGGGTGCGCGCGCAGCATCGCGTCGGCCTCGTAGAACTCGTCGTGGGTGAAGCACGGTTGGACGCCGGGCCGGTGCAGCCACGAGCGCACGACGCCCTCGACGAGATCGACGATCGCCTCGTACGCCTCGCCGTCCGCGCGGCTCCAGACGATCGCCTCCGCTTCCCGCGGCAGTACCTGGCCGGGCTGCCAGGCGCGGAGCACGGCCTTCGCTGGCTCGTGGAGCATGATCGTTGCGAAGCGCCAGCGCTCGTCGACTCCCTTGTCGTGTCGAAGCGTCTCGGCGACCCGGCGGATCTCGTCTCCGGTGAGCGGATCGAGAGGGTGCGTGGACACCGCGCGAGTGTACGCCCCATTCCTCCTGGCAGGATGCGCGGCGTGCAGTCGATCTCGGTGACGGAACAACGAACGCGGCTGGCCCGCCGCCATCACCTCGCCCCAGTCGAAGCTGCCGCTGACAGCACCCGACTCGCAGAGCAGCTCGTCGGGGTACATGCGACGGATCCCGCAACGGTGTTCCTCTCCGCGCGTGCCCGTGTTTCTGACCTGACGGTGACCGACCTGGAGACGGCCCTCTACGACGACCAGACCCTGACGAAGCACCTGGGCATGCGGCGAACGCTGTTCGTGCTCCCGACCTCGCTTCTCCCGGTTGTGCAGGCAGCCTGCACGAACGCAATCGTCGCGGCGGAGAGACGACGGCTTGCCCGGGACGTCGAGCGGGGTGGCATCGCAACCAGCGGTGGCCGTTGGCTCAGACGCGCCGAGCGAGCGACGCTGGAGGGGCTGGAATCGCTCTGCAACGCAACCGGGGCGCAGCTCTCACGAGCC
>JBBQXH010000360.1:0-3007 GCA_038209835.1 Gaiellales bacterium
GTCATGCCCATGCTGACGTGATCCTCCTGGTTGTCCGAGGTCGGAACCGAGTCGATGCTCACCGGGTGCGCGAGCGCTCGGAGCTCCGCGAGCAGCGCGGCGGCCGTGTACTGGGCGACCATGTAGCCGCTCGACCGCCCCGCTTCGGGTGTGAGGAAGGCCGGAAGCCCGTGGTTGAGCGAGGGCGAGAGCAGGCGGAACGTCCGCCGCTCTGAGATCGAGGCGACGTCGGCGAGGGCGAGTCGCAACACGTCGAGCGCCAGCGCGAGGCTCTGGCCGTGGAAGTTCCCCGCCGAGACGACGTCGATCGGGTCGTCGAAGACGAGCGGATTGTCGGTCACAGCGTTCAGGTCGACGGCGACGAGCCGCGCGCTGAAGCCGATCCCCTCCCGCGCGGCCCCATGCACCTGGGGGACGCAGCGGAGCGAGTACGCGTCCTGGACGTCTCGCTCGCGTGTGCCGAGGCGCTCCGATCCGTTCGTCAGCGCCCTGATGACTGCGGCCGAGCGAGCCTGGCCAGCGAGTGGACGGAGCTCGTGCACCCGCGTGTCGAACGCGGCCGGCTCGCCCCGGAGCGCTTCGAGCGAGAGTGCGGCGACGGCGTCGGCCGTATCGAGGAGACGGCCGGCGCGCAGCGAGACGAGTGAGCCGATGGCTGCCATGAAGTGTGTCCCGTTGACGAGCGCGAGCGCCTCCTTCGGCGCCAGCTCGAGGGGCTCGAGCCCGGCCGCCGCGAGCGCGCGCGCGGCCGGCTGCCGTGTCCCTGCCGCATCGGTCAGTTCCCCTTCGCCGATCAGCGGGAGAAAGGCGTGCGCCGACGGTGCCAGGTCGCCGCTGGCGCCGAGCGATCCGGTGCGGGGAACGACGGGGGTCAGCCCGGCGTTGAGCATCGCCGCAACCCGCTCGACGACGATCGGACGGACGCCGGAGAACCCACGGAGCAGCCCGTTGAGCCGAATGGCGATCGCCGCCCGAACGACGTCTCGCGGCAACGGCGCTCCCACGCCGGCGGCATGGCTGCGCAGGACATCGCGTTGCGCCGAGATTGCCTGATCGAAGCTGAGCCGCTCACGGACGAGCGCCCCGAGGCCTGTCGTGACGCCGTAGATCGTGTCCCCGCGGTCGATCGCCTCCTGCAGCGCCGCGCGGTTGCTCGCGACTCGGGTGAGGGCAGCCTCACCCAACGCGATCGGGGCACCGTTCGCGATCCGCTCTACCCCCAGCGGCTCGAGCGTGGCGCCGTCGAGCGTGACTGCGCCCATCATTCGCCGAGGAGGTGGAGCTCGAGGACACGGCTCTGATCGAACCCCGGCAGGCGCAGGTATCGCTCGGCGGCAGCGACCGCCGCCCCGGCCGGCATCAGGCCGACGAGCTCGCTCCCGGCCACCTCGACCCCGCGTCGAGCAGCCTCGAGCTCGATCCGCTCCACGACCGCATGCGGCGGAGTTCGTTCCCAATCCTCGAGGTTCATGCTCACCTGGACGAGACCGGCACGCGGGAGGTCGAGCCCGAGCGCGCGGACCCCGGGGAGGCCGCCGTCTCGCTCGCGCACGAGCGTCGCGATCTCGCGCGCCACCTCGACGTCGCGACTCGCCAGGTTGACGTTGAACGCGACGAGCGGCTGCCGCACGCCGACCAGGACGGCGCCCGCTGTCGGGTGCAGCCGTTCGGGCCCCCGATCAGGACGCAGCTCGCCTTCATCGACGCGGCGCTGGAGCTCGTCGGGCCCGCCTCGACGGAAGAACGCCGGCCCTCGGCCTTCGTCTGTCAGCCCTCCGTAGAAGAAGACGGGCAGCTCGAGCGTGGCCGCGATCCCGTCCGCGAGGGCGAGCGCAGCTTGCCGGGCCCGGGGTTCGTCCTCGTGGCGGATCGGAACGAGGGGCACGACGTCGGCGGCGCCGATGCGCGGGTGCACGCCCTCGTGTTCCCGCACGTCTATGCGCTCGACGGCGAGACGGATCCCGGCCAGCAGGCTCTCGACCAGCTCCTCCCCACTCCCGACGAGCGTGTACACGGAGCGGTTGTGGTCGGGATCGACGTGGACGTCTAGGAGTCTCGCGTGCGCACCGAGTGCGTCGCCGAGCGCGCTGACGACGGCCTCGTCGCGGGCGGCGGAGAAGTTCGGGACGGATTCCAGCGGCAGCATCTGTGTCGAAGCCGAATATATTCGGCCCCGGCGTGGGAACCGCTGGGGCACATCGTTCACTCGGCTCGCTTCAGCTCGCGAACCGGCGCTGCCGGGCGTGCGCCGAGGCCGGCTACCCGATCGCCTCGCATCCGGTCTTCGAGGGTCGTTCCGGACAGTCAGTGATGCTCATCGGGCAGTCCCCGGGAATCGTCGAGGGCGAGGAAGGCCGCCCCTGGCGAGGCCGCGCTGGTCGCACGCTCCGAGGTTGGCTGGGGCTCGACGAGGAGGGCTTCTACGGGACGTTCTACTGCTGCTCGGTCACGCGGTGCTATCCGGGAAGAGGAGCCTCGGGACGCGGCGACCGTTTGCCCACCGCGAGGGAGCTCGCGTTCTGCCGAACGTGGCTCGACGAGGAGCTGCGCCTCCTCGTGCCGGCCCTCGTCGTCACGGTCGGAGGGCTCGCGGCACGAAAGGTTCTCGGGATCGATCGTCTGACCGACGAGATCGGGGCTCGTCGACGCCTCGGCGACGCGGTGGCCATCCCGCTTCCGCATCCCTCGGGAGCCAGCGGGTGGCTGAATGAGCCGAGCAACCGTGTACGGCTCGACCGGGCGCTCGGCCTCCTCTCCGAGGAGCTCCGGCGGCTCGGCCTCAGTTCTTGAGCGCGTCGTCGATCTTGCCCGAGAGCGCCTTCAGCTCGTCGAGCGCCTTCTGAAGCGCATCCTTCGCCGCGCCGGACGGCCTGGAGCTTCGCCGATGCGTCCGTCGTGCTGCAGGCGGCGACCCCGGCTGCCAGAGCGCAGGCGAGCAGCAGGGTTGCTATGCGCATCGGCTTTGGGGTCATTGGTTGGAGCGTTGGAGCGTAGCGACGACGATAGG
>JBBQXH010000361.1:0-3002 GCA_038209835.1 Gaiellales bacterium
GGCCTGTTCGGCCGCTGCGCGTCGCTTCGCTCCTTGCTTACGTATATCCGCGGACGCGGAATTACGCGATCGCGAGACTCACCATGCAGACGCCGAGGATTACGCCGACGCTGGCGGCCACCCCCTGTCGGCCGCGGCCCCACTTCCAGAGGCCGAGCATCACGAGGATGCCGCCGACAAGGCCACCGAGGTGCCCCCCGATCGAGATGTTGCCGAAGGTGAACGTGAAGACGAGGTTCAAGACCACGATCGGGAGCGCCGCTCCGCCGAAGATGCGGATGTGCTGGCGCTCGATCACGAGGGCAGCCCCGAAGATCCCGAAGACGGCACCCGACGCTCCGACCGTGGGCGTGTCGGGCGAGAGCAGCAGTGCGCCGGCGGATCCCGCCAGCGCGGAGGCGATGTAGAGCCCGAAGAAGCGCCAGTGGCCGAGATAGCTCTCCAGCACCCGGCCGAACCACCAGAGGGCGAGCATGTTGAAGGCGAGGTGCAGGAGTCCCGCGTGCAGGAAGGCGCTCGTGATGAGCCGCCACCAGTCGCCCGTCGCGACGAGCGGCCCGAACAGCGCTCCCCGCTCGTAGAGCGTGCCGGCCAGGTTCTGAATGCCGCTGCCGGTCGCGATCTCGCCGAAGAAGACGGCGACATTCAGCCCGATCAGGGCGATCGTGACCGCGGCTGCGGGGAGTCGGCGGCTCGCGGCGGTCTGCACCTGTTGCGCGGCACGTTTGGGGCCGGTGGCGACTCCCGCGCACTCGGGGCAGCGGATGCCGACCGGCCCGAACACCATGCAGTCCGTGCAGATTGGCCGGCCGCAGTCCGAGCAGCTGACGGCGGTCTCGACGCGCGGGTGCCGATAGCAGACTTTGGTCTTGATCGTCTCGGGCTGTGCCATCACTTCATCGTAGTGATGCGGACGTCTCGAGGGCTTCGACTAGCATCGCCCCGTGCGCGTCCATGTCGCCTTCACGCCTGCCGAAACGGCATCGGCGGAGACGGGAGTCGTGATCGACGTCCTTCGCGCCACCTCGACGATTGTGCAGGCGCTCGCGTCGGGCTACCGGCGGGTCTTTGCCTGCGGCGAGATCGACGAGGCGCGGGCGCTCCGGGCCGCCGAAGGTGAAGGGCTCCTGGCGGGCGAGCGGGAGTGCGTGCGGATCCCAGGCTTCGACCTCGGAAACTCGCCGCGCGAGTTTCTCGAGCCGGCCGGCGAGACCGTGATCCTGACGACCACGAACGGCACGCGGGCCCTCGTTGCCGCCGCCGAGCGATGTGATCGCGTCTACGCAGGAAGCCTGCTCAACCTCGCGGCGGTTGCGCGGGCAGCGAAGGCAGGCGGCGGTGACGTGGCGATCGTCTGCGCCGGGGTGAAGGGCGAGTTCGCGATGGACGACGCGTACTGCGCCGGACGGATCGCCGAGCTTCTCGGAGGTGAACCGACCGACGCCGCGGTCGCCGCGATGCGCCTGCGCGCCTCCTTTGCGACGGGGGAGGAAGGGCTCGGCGCGAGTCAGAGCGCACGAAACCTCGTCATGGCAGATCTTGCGGACGACATCGCCTGGTGCGCCAGGGAGAGCCTGCTCGACGCCGTCCCGCGATTCACGCGCATGGTCGGCACGGCTGCAGAGCTCGTGCCGTGAGTCACGCTCGGGCGCTGTAGCCCATGCGCGCGGCGGTCGTCCTCTTCACTCGGAACCTCCGTGTTCACGATCATCCGGCGCTTGTTCAGGCGGTGTCCGAGGCCCACCGCGTGGCGCCGCTCTTCGTGCTCGACGACGGGATTCTCGGCACCCGCTTCGCGAGCCCGAACCGGGTCGCGTTCCTGCACGAGTCGCTCCGCGATCTCGATGCGGCTCTGCGGGAGCGCGGCGGTCGGCTCGTCGTTCGGAGCGGCGACGTCGTCACGGAGGCTGTCAGGCTCGCCCGCGAGGTCGGTGCCGAAGGGATCTTCCTCAGTGCGGACGTCAGCGGATACGCGCAGGCGCGGGAGGCCCGTCTCGCCCGTGCTTGCGAGGACGAGCGGCTCGGGCTGCATGTCCTTCCCGGTGCAACGGTCGTTCCGCCCGGGGACGTCGTCCCGGGCGGGGGCGACCACTTCAGGGTCTTCACCCCCTACTGGCGCCAGTGGGCTCAGGCAGAGCGGCGGGCGTTCCTCGACCCGCCGGCGCGGATCGAGCTTCCGGACGGGCTCGGACCGGAGACGACCTCTTTCGGAGTCCTCGCGACGAGCAACACGTTTCCCGAGCTTCCACGAGGTGGCGAATTGGCTGCCCGCGAGCGAGTCCGTTCCTGGGCCCGATCCGGTCTCGCCGCGTACGGCGATCGGCACGACGACCTTCCCGGGGATGCGACCTCCCGTCTCAGCCCGTACCTCCACTTCGGCTGCCTCTCGCCGCTCGAGCTCGACGTAAAGCTGCAAGGCCGGCCCGGAGTAGGCACGTTCCTGCGTCAGCTCTGCTGGCGGGACTTCTACCACCAGCTCCTCTCCGCGAACCCGCGCATCACCGGCGAGGACTACCGGAGCAAGGGCGACGAGTGGGTGGACGATGCGGAGGCGCTCGAGCGCTGGAAGGAAGGGCTCACCGGCTATCCGATCGTCGACGCGGGCATGCGCCAGCTTGCACGGGAGGGTTGGATGCACAACCGGGCGCGGCTCCTCACCGCGTCGTTTCTCGTCAAGGATCTCGGCATCGACTGGCGGCTCGGTGCCCAGCACTTCTTCGCCCTACTGGTCGACGGAGACGTCGCGAACAACGTCGGCAACTGGCAGTGGGTCGCCGGGACGGGCACCGACACGCGGCCGAACCGCATGTTCAACCCGATCTCGCAGGCGAAGCGCTTCGATCCGGAGGGCGCGTACGTGCGGCGGTACGTACCCCAACTGGATGGCATCTCCGGGGCGGCGGTCCACGAGCCGTGGAAGCTCGGGCCGCTCGAGCGGCAGCTCCTCGACTACCCCGAGCCGATCGTCGACCACGCGGAAGCCGCAGCGGCGTTCCTGCGTC
>JBBQXH010000362.1:0-2984 GCA_038209835.1 Gaiellales bacterium
CTATATCGCACAGATCCCCGATGACATCGACGGCTTCTATCTCAGCGTCGGCGGCACGGGCACGATCGCGTTCGTCAAGCAGTACACGCAGCTGAAGGGCGATCTGGGCGACAAGATCGTCGGCGGCTCGATCGCGATCGACCCGAGCGTGCTGGCCGATCCTGACGTCGGTCCGCGGATGGATGGCGTCGTCTCGGGGTCGTCGACCGACGAGGACTCGACCACGCCTGAGTACACCCAGTACGTGCAAACGCTGACGGACAGCTGGCCGGACTCGAAGGACACGCTGATCGTCCCGGTCGGCAAGGGTCTCTTCGGCGCCAACTGGGCCAACGGCGCGGAGGCGATCGCCACAGCGCTCGAGAGCATCAACGGCGATCTCTCTGACGGTGGTCAGGCGTTCCGTGATGCACTGCTCAAGATCGGCGCGGACGGGTTCGAGTCGGTGGAAGGTCCGATCACACTCGACGAGAACCGCCAGGCGATCGGCAACAACTACGTCATCCAGGCGACGAAGCAGGACGACGGCTCGCTCGCCAACAAGACGCTGAAGACGATCGAGAACGTCGACCAGTCGTTTGGCGACAACTTCACGGCGACCACTCCGACTCCCGACCGGGAGAACCCGAAGTGCGTGAAGGACGATCTGAACGTCCCACCGTGGGTGCAGTAGCCCGCTGAGGCGGGTCGCGAGACCTGGTGGCAGCGATACCGGAAACGAACGCCGAGCCGATCCTCCGCTTGCGGGGGGTCGGCCGGCGCTTCGGCGGCGTGCAGGCCGTGCGTGACGTCGACCTCGACGTCGCGTACGGCGAGCGCCGTGCGATCCTCGGCCCGAACGGGGCGGGGAAGACGACACTCTTCAACGTGATCGCGGGTGAGTTCCCGCCGACCGAGGGGACGATCGAGCTCTTCGGCCAGGATGTCACGCTCCTGCCGGCGCGGCGGCGTCCCGCCCTCGGGCTGACCCGGACGTACCAGACGTCGCGGCTCTTCCTCGGGCTCTCGGTCGAGGACAACCTCTACCTCGCGGTCCTCGGCGTGAAGCACGGCCACGTGAGGCCGTTCCGGCTCCCGCGTGACGAACGACTTCGCGAGACGGCGAGGACGATCGCCGGTCGTGTGGGGCTCGAGGAACAGCTTCCGTCGCACGTGCGGAACCTCTCGCACGGCGAGCAGCGCCAGCTCGAGGTCGGGATGGCGCTCGCCGGCGAGCCACGGCTGATGATGCTCGACGAGCCGGCCGCCGGGCTCTCGCGTGCCGAGCGCGTGAAGCTGACCGAGATGCTGCTCGCGCTCGCGGGCGACGTCACGCTGCTCCTGATCGAGCACGACATGGACGTCGCGCTGCGCGTCGCCGAATACGTGACGATGATGCACGACGGCCGCGTGATCGTCGAAGGGACGCCGGACGAGATCCGGGCGAATCAGCTCGTGCACGACCTCTACCTCGGGAAATCGCATGGCGTCGAGTGAACCCGTTCCCATTGTCTCGAGTGAGCCTGTGCTCGCCGTCAAGGGCCTCGACGCGTTCTACGGCCAGTCACACGTCCTCCAGGGAGTGGATTTCGAGATCGGCGTGGAGCCGGTCTCCATCATCGGCCGCAACGGGATGGGCAAGAGCACGCTCTGCAAGGCGATCATGGGGATGTCGCCTCCGACAGCACGCGGATCGGTGCGCTATCGAGGCACCGAGCTGCTCGGCAAGCCGTCGTACAAGGTCTCGTCCGCGGGTGTTGGCTACGTGCCGCAAGGGCGCCGGCTGTTTCAGTCGCTCTCGGTCGACGAGCATCTGAGGATGGTGAAGAGCTCGAACCGAGGGAAGTGGAACGTGAAGGCGGTCTACGAGCTCTTTCCACGCCTGGGAGAGCGCAAGAGGATCAGCGGGACGCAGCTCTCAGGGGGCGAGCAGCAGATGCTCGCGATCGGCCGCGCGATGCTCACCAACCCGACGCTTCTGATCATGGACGAGCCGTCCGAAGGGCTCGCGCCGACGATCGTCGAGGGCATGATCGAGACGCTCAAGACGCTTGCATCCGAGGGCGTCGGCCTGCTTCTCGTCGAGCAGAATCTCGGCGTGGCGACGGCGGTCGCCGAGCGCCAGCTCGTCATGGTCGCAGGGCGGATCTTCACGGAGACGACCGCGACTGCGCTCCAAGCTGACCCGGACCTCCAGCAGCGCTTCCTCGGCGTCACCCGAGTGGAACAGGAGTAGGTTCTCCTCCTCACCCCGGAAGGAGGCAGGCATGGCGACGGTCGTTCTCGTCGGGACGCTCGACACCAAGGGTCACGAGTACGCGTATCTCCGCGAGCGGGTTCGCGAGCACGGAGTCGACGTGCTGCTCGTGGACGCCGGGATCCTGGGCGAGCCTCTCGTGCCCGCCGATGTCTCCCGTCACGAGGTCGCCGAAGCGGCCGGCGCAAATGTCGCCGAGCTCGCCGCAGCCGGCGATCGGGGCGCGGCAGTCGAGACGATGGCGAAGGGAGTCGCCCGAATCCTGGAGCGCCTCCACGGCGAGGGGCGCCTCGACGGAGTACTCGGCCTCGGAGGCTCGGGCGGCTCGTCGCTCGTCACCTACGCGATGCGACAGCTCCCGATCGGGGTTCCGAAGCTGATGGTCTCGACCGTCGCATCGGGCGACACCCGACCGTACGTCGGGGCGTCCGACGTGACGATGATGTACTCGGTCGTCGACATCGCCGGGATCAACCAGATCTCCGCCCGGATCCTCTCGAACGCAGCAGGCGCGATCGCCGGGATGGCGGGCGCGACCGTTCCCCCCGTGGACTCGGCGAAGCCGCTCGTCGGCGCGACCATGTTCGGCGTCACGACCCTGTGCGTGACCGTCGCGCGCGAGCGACTCGAGGAGCTCGGCTACGAGGTGCTCGTGTTCCACGCGACCGGAACCGGTGGACAGTCGATGGAAGCGCTCATGCGAGCGGGCTTCATCACCGCATCCCTCGACATCACGACGACCGAGCTG
>JBBQXH010000363.1:0-2979 GCA_038209835.1 Gaiellales bacterium
GGAGGACGGGGGCGTGCCCGGTCTCGGCATCCTCCCCGGGCGCGCCGTTCGACTGCGCGCCGGTCGCGTGCCGAGGATCGGCTGGGCGTCCGTCGAGCCTGGCGGTAGCGAGTACTACTTCGCCCACTCCTATGCCGCGGACACGCCCGCCGCGACCGCGACCTCGGAGGGCATCGTCGCCGAGGCCGCATCCGGGAGTTTCGTCGGCGTTCAATTCCACCCCGAGAAGAGCGGCGCGGCCGGCGCTCGTTACGTCGAGCGGTGCCTCTCCCGCGCCTGATCCCATGCCTGGATGTTGCCGATGGGCGAGTCGTGAAAGGCGTTCGCTTCGAAGGGCTTCGCGATGTCGGCGACCCGGTTGAGCTCGGCGCCGCTTATTCTGCGGCCGGGGCGGACGAGCTGGTGTTCCTCGACGTGAAGGCGACCATCGAAGGCCGTGGCTCCCTCGTCGGTCTCGTCCGGCGGGTGGCCGACCGCCTCTCGATCCCCTTCACTGTCGGCGGCGGCGTTCGGACGCCGGAGGACGCCGCCGCGCTGCTCGAGGCTGGGGCGGACAAGGTGTCGGTCAACTCCGCGGCTCTCGAGCGACCGGAGCTTGTTCGTGAGCTTGCCCAGCGCCTGGGCTCCCAGGCCGTTGTCGTTGCGATCGATGCTGCATCTGGGGAGGTACGCTCCCGCGCGGGAACTCGTTCGACGGGGCGTTCGGCGGTGGGCTGGGCACAAGAGGTCGAGGCCCTCGGCGCCGGCGAGATCCTCCTCACGTCGATCGACTCCGATGGAACCCGCGATGGCTACGACATCGAGCTCACCGATTCCGTCGCTCGGGCGGTGTCGGTTCCGGTGGTCGCCTCCGGCGGTGCGGGCAGCGCGGTTCACGTCGCCGAGGCGCTGGCCGTCGCGCAGGCAGCCCTGCTCGCGTCGATCCTCCACGAGAACCCGGCCCGGCTCGGCTCGCTCCGCGCGGAGTTGCGAGGTCTGGGCGTTTCCCTGCGCAATGCAGCCTGAGCTTCGCGCAGCGATCGTCCAGGATGCCGTCAGCGACCGGGTGCTGATGCTCGCCTGGATGGACGAGGATGCCCTTCGGCTGACACGGGAGACAGGTGAGGCGCACTTCTGGAGTCGCTCGCGCGGGCGGCTCTGGCGGAAAGGGGAGACGTCGGGCAACACGCTGTCGGTCGAGGACCTGAAGGACGACTGCGACGGGGACGCGATTCTGCTCCGCGTCAGTGCGGCCGGACCCGCCTGCCACACGGGCTCGCTGTCGTGCTTCGCCCCGTGGTTGTGGCGGCGGGTCGCCGAGCGCGCGACGGAGAGGCCCGAGGGCTCGTATGTGGCGACGCTCCTCGCCGGGGGCGTCGCCACCTGCGCTCAGAAGGTTGGCGAAGAAGGAGTGGAGGTAGCGCTCGCGGCCGTCGGCGAAAGCGATGAACGGCTCGTGTCCGAGCTCGCCGACCTGTGGTTCGCGAGCTTCGTGCTGCTCGCCGCGCGCGGACTCGATCCCGCGGCCGTCGAGGACGAGCTGAGGCGACGGGCCCTCGAGGCTGACGCTGAGAAGTAGCTGGCTAGAGTGCCGACCTGACCGACGCCACATCCATGAGCGTCGAGAATCCATCAGCCTGAGCCGCGAGGGTCGCCTCGTGGATGAGACCATGCGGAATCGTTGCGCCGCTCGGCCCTTCGAGGTCACGGGTCGCTGTCCCGTCCGTGAGGAACACGACCTCGAAGCCCCGAGCCTGCGCTTCGCGGGCCGTCGTATCGCAGCACATATGGGTCATGAAGCCGCCGATCACGACGGTCTTCGTTCCCAGGTCGTGCAGGATCCCTTCGAGGTTCGTTCCGTCGAACGAGCCGGGGAGATGTTTGACGATGAGCGGCTCGTCACCCTCGGGGGAAACGGCCTCCATCGTCTCGACCATCGGCGTACCGGTGGCGAAGACCTCTGACGACGCGTCCTCGTGATGCTGGACGTGGATGATGCCGGTTCCGGATCGGCGAGCCTCCGCAAGAAGCTCCCGAAGGCGCTCCATCACGGGCTCCCCGTCCGGTATCCAGAGAGGGCTCTCGCGCGTGAAGTACTCGCGCTGAACGTCGATCATGAGCAGAGCGGGGTTCTCCATGATATTGAGACTACGCTAGCCTCCATTCATGGGCAAGGGGTATGCGGAAGGCCCTGCGGCCGAGGAGCGATTCGCCGAGCTCGAGCGCGCCGAGCGCGACACGGGCACGGTCACGGCGGAGGCGCTCCCCGCTGTCTACGGGGCGACGCCGGACAACCCGGACAAGCACTTCATCGGCTGGCTCGGTGACGTCGATCCGGACGAGCTCTTCGAGAGCGGCAAGGCGTGGGGACTGTCGATCGTTCGGCGTCGGGTCGACACAGCCGCCCTCTGAGGTGCCGCTCGACCCGAACGGCCTTTCTCATGGAGCGGTGTCGATTTCCTGATCGGCCGTTCGTCTCATTGACGCCAACGGACGAAAGGAGCAACGTGCAGTACGTTCTGCTGATCAACGACCCACCCGAGACCTTCGCGCACTACGAAGACTTCGGAGGCCCGCTGATGCGCGAGTACGAGGTGTTCTCGACAGAGGTCGCGGAGGCGGGTGTCATGGTCGGGGGCGCGGCGCTTCGTGCACCCGAGACCGCAACCACGGTGCGTGAGCGCGATGGGAAGACCCTGACCACCGATGGGCCGTACACGGAGACCAAGGAGCTGCTCGGAGGTTATTACGTCATCGACGTCGAGAGTCTCGACGAGGCGATCGAATGGGCTGGCAAGTGTCCCGCCGCGCGCACCGGCTCGGTCGAGGTCAGGCCGCTGATGGTTATGCCGGAGCCGGCTCGCTGAGCGTCGAGGCGGTCTTCCGCGGCGAATGGGGCCGCGCGATCGCCATCCTGACCCGCCTCCTCGGCGACAACGATCTCGCCCAGGGCGCGGTACAGGAAGCGTTGTTGGTCGCCCCGGGGCGGGGGCCGCAGGA
>JBBQXH010000364.1:0-2969 GCA_038209835.1 Gaiellales bacterium
CCGCCGGAACCGGGCTTCCTCGAGGCGCTCCGGGCGCTCTGCGACGCGAGCGGCGCGCTGCTCGCGTTCGACGAGGTGATGACGGGGTTCCGCGTCGCCCGCGGCGGGGCGCAGGAGCGCTACGGGATCACGCCCGACCTCTCCGTCTTGGGGAAGATCGTCGGAGGAGGGCTCCCGCTGGCGGCCTTCGGCGGACGCGCAGATCTCATGGAGCGCCTGGCGCCGAGCGGCGAGGTCTACCAGGCGGGCACCCTTTCCGGGAATCCCGTCGCGACGGCCGCGGCCCTCGTCTCGCTGAGGCGCCTTCGCCGTCCCGGCCTCTACGACGAGCTCGAGGAGAAAGGTGTGCGTCTCGAAGCCGGGTTACGCGAGGCCGCGGCTGGCGAGCCCGTCTGCATCCAGCGCGTCGGCGCGATGACAACGCTCTTCTTCCATCCCGGCCCGGTCAGGAACTTCGAGGACGCCTCGGCGAGCGATACCGAGCGCTTCGGCGCCTTCTTCCGGCACATGCTCGACCGCGGCATCTATCTGCCGCCGTCCCAGTTCGAAGCGATGTTTCTCGCGACCGTCCATGGCGACGAGGAGATCGACCGCACTGTGCAGGCGGCGGCCGACTTCTTCGCGTGACCCTCTGGGCGACGATCGCATCGGAGGCGGCAGCGGAGAGCTCGCTCTGGGAGGCGGCCCTCCGGGCACCTCAGGAGCGTGAAGAGCTCCCGATCTTCTCGACCCTCGGGGATTCCCGCTACGCGCTCGCGAGCGAGACGATCTACGAGGGCTATCTCCTCCATTACGGTCGTTCGCGGCTGTTCGACGCGGACTGCGGCGACACGGCCGTGCTTCTCGGCGACTACCTCTACGCTCACGGGCTCGTGCGCCTCGCGCGCCTCGGCGATGTCGATCCGGTCGCCGATCTCGCCGAGCTGATCTCGCTCTGCACACAGCTTCGTGCGACCGGCGCGACAGCGCCGCGGCTCGACGGCACGGCCTGGGCCGCGACCTGCGCCGCGCTCGGCTCGGGCGACAGAGCGCTCGACCAGGCGCGCACGGGCCTTCGTCTCGCCGGCGACGCCGGGCCGCTCCTAGCTCTCGCGACCGAACGGGCCGGAACCGAGCCGGTCGAGCGCGCACTTGCGGCTCACGGCGCCCGAGTGGAGTACGATACGGCCCGCGGATGACCGATCTCCTGCTCAATCTCGTTCTCGCCGTGGAGAAGGCGCCCGATGCCGAGGGCAGGGACATCGTGCTCTCGATGCTCGTCGTCGGCCTGATCTTCCTCTCGGTCATCGCGCTCGGCTCGCTGGCGAAGTTCATTTCGCACCGTCGCAGCCACCGCGAGTAGCGGCTCCCGCCTGTCCAAGGTTCGTGTGGGTGCACGGGCCCGGGGTAGACTCGATTCCCGTGGCCTTCAACGACCTGCGCGACTGGATCTCGCTCCTGAAGCGGGAGGGCGAGTTGCTCGAGGTCGACGCGGAGGTCGATCCGTACCTCGAGGCCACCGAGATCGTCGATCGCACGGTCAAGGCAGGCGGCCCCGCGCTCCTGTTCAAGCACCTTCGGGGTGCCCGCCACCCCCTGCTCGTCAACCAGTTCGGGACCGAGCGGCGCATGTGTCTCGCTTTCGGGGAGCCGACGCTCGACGACGTCGCGAACAAGCTCGAGACCGTGATCGAGATGCAGCCGCCGCAGGGGCTCGTCGAGAAGGTCAAAGGGCTCGGAAAGCTGAAGCGGCTCGCCGACTCTCTGCCGAAGACCGTGCGCAGCGGCCCGAGCCAGGAGGTCGTCATGGAGCCCGACCTCGACGTGTTCCCGATCCAGCACTGCTGGCCGGGAGATCCCGCGCCGTTCATCACGCTCCCCGCCGTCATCACGAAGGATCCGCGCACGGGAAGCCGGAACGTCGGCATGTACCGGATGCAGAAGATCGACTCCAGGACGACCTTCATGCACTGGCAGATCCACAAGGACGGCGCCTCGGACTGGCGCGGTATGGGGGATCGCCTCGACGTCGCGGTTGCGCTCGGCCTCGACCCGGTCACCGCTTACTCCGCGAGCGCTCCGCTCCCCAAGCACATCGACGAGTTCATGCTGGCCGGCTTCCTGCGGGGCGACCCGGTCGAGCTGGTCAAGGCGAAGACCGTCGACCTCGAGGTTCCGGCGCACGCCGAGATCATCCTCGAGGGGTACATCCAGAAGGGCGAGCTAGCGACGGAGGGACCGTTCGGCGACCACACCGGGTACTACTCGCCGCAGGAGCCCTTCCCGATCCTCCATCTCACCTGCGTCACGATGCGCAGGGACGCCATCTACCCGTCGATCGTCGTCGGCGTCCCACCAGCGGAGGACGCGTGGCTCGGCAAGGCGACCGAGCGCATCTTCCTGCCGGCCATCCGCATGACCGTTCCCGAGATCGTCGACTACGACCTGCCGGTCGCCGGGGCCTTCCACAACTGCGTCATCGTCTCGATCCGGAAGGCCTTCCCGGGCCATGCCCGTAAGGTCATGCACGCGATCTGGGGGCTCGGCATGCTGAGCCTCTCGAAAGCCGTCGTCGTGGTCGACGAGTTCGTCGATCCGCACGACTACGAGCAGGTGTTCTTCAACGTCTGCGCGAACGCCGATCCCAAGCGGGATGTCGTCCTGACCGAGGGACCGCTCGACCAGCTCGACCACGCAGCCGTCATGCACTGCTACGGGGGGAAGCTCGGGATCGATGCGACTCACAAGTGGGAATCCGAGGGCGCGCGACCGTGGCCCGAGCGGATCGTGATGAGCGACGATGTCCGGGAACTCGTGGATCGCCGGTGGGCCGAGTACGGCATCACACTCGCCGCGCCGGGAAACGACCGCGTTTCGGGCGACTTGCGGCAACCGTTACGTCGTTGACAGGGTTCATGCTGCGGACGTTCAATATGCGGAGTAAGGTGCGCCGGGGTACCGCACGGAAGGGGAGGTAGTGGCGGAGCAGG
>JBBQXH010000365.1:0-2949 GCA_038209835.1 Gaiellales bacterium
CACGCATCGATCACGAGGTCGACGACGGAGAGGTTCCAGGCGTCGTGGTCGGGCGGGTCAACGCGGCGCCGAAGTTCATGGAGGAGCTGATGGAGGCCATGGCGGACAGCTGGTCGAAGTGGTCGACCCGCGAGGGCATCAGGAACCTTCCCGAGCCCGGCCCCTGAGATGATCGACCGGAAATTGATCTAGGCCGCCCGGCACGAGCGCGCGATGCGGATCGCCGTCATCTCCGACGTCCACTCGAACCTCCACGCGCTGGAGGCGGTGCTCGCGGCCGTCGACGAGGAGCGTCCGGACGCCGTCTGGTGCCTCGGCGACGTTGTCGGCTACGGCCCGCACCCGAATCGGTGCTGCACCGTCGTCGCGGCACATGCCGACATCTGCCTGGTCGGGAATCACGATCTCGGCGTCATCGACGCCCTCGACATCTCGGAGTTCTCGCCCGATGCAGAAGAGGCGGCCCTCTGGACCCGCGAGATTCTCCGCCCGGACAACCACGAGTTCCTCGAGGGGCTCGAGCCGGCGGTGGTCACGCCGACAGCCGGGCTCTACCACGGCAGCCCGCGCGACCCCGTCTGGGAGTACGTCCTCACCGAGGAGGCTGTGCTCGCCGCGTTCGGTGACGCGACGTCGGACGTGATCCTCGTCGGGCACAGCCACGTGGCCCTCGCGATCTCGCTCGAAGACGACAGGCTCGACGGCGGGCTCGCGCCTGAAGGACACGAGGTGACCCTCGGCGGCGATGGCCGCAGGCTCCTGAATCCCGGATCGGTCGGCCAGCCACGGGACGGCGACCCGCGAGCGGCCTGGCTCCTGCTCGATCTCGACGCCGGTCACGCGACGTTCCACCGCGAGGACTACGACGTGAGAGCCACCCAGGAGGAGATCCTCGACGCCGGTCTCCCCGAGAGCCTCGCAACGAGGCTCGAGAGCGGCGTCTGACCGCAAGCGGACGAGTCATGCACATCGTCTCGTTCCAGGAGGCGGATGTCCCGGCGGAGCTCCGTGTCCAGGTGCTCGCGCTGCAGCACGAAGCCTGGCCGGGCGATACCGAGCCGGCCGAGCACGTCCCGACGCACGACCCCTCGTTGCGGCCGCTCTCGATGCTGCTTGTCGACGGGGACCGCGTCCTCTCGGCGCTCGACATTCTCTCCAAGGAGATCGAGCATCGCGGGGTGCAATACGACGTCAGCGGGCTCAGCACCGTCGTGACCGACCCGGCGCTCCGCCGCCGCGGATACGGCGTGCGGCTCGTCGAGGCGGCGCGGGAGCACATCGAAGCGAGCGGCGCAGACCTCGGGATCTTCACCTGCGATCTCCCGCTCAGGGCGTTCTACGAGCGCGCAGGCTGGCAGGTGCTCGTCGGCACGGTCCTCGTCGGGGGGACGCCCGAGGTGCCGTACCCGAGCGACCAGTTCGAGAAGGTCACGATGGGGTTGTTCTGTTCAGAGAAAGGCCGCCGCGCGGCGACCGCGTTCACCGGGGCGCGAATCGAGCTCTACCCGGGCGAGATCGACAGGCTCTGGTGACCCGTCAACTGGAGGCTGCGTGCTCGTCCGAGTGCAGCGTGATTCCTTCGCGGCCGAGCGCGAGTTGCACCTCTTCACGCGCCTTGTAGATCCGCCACTTGACGGTCGCGAGCGTGATCTCGAGCGAGTCGGCGATCTCCGCGTAGGAGAGGCCGACCACGTCACGCAGGAGCAGTGCCATCTTGAGATCCGGATTGAGAGCACCGATCGCGCGCCACACGGCGTCGATCATCTCGATCCGCTCCGGCGGCGCGTCGACGACCTCGAGCGGGGCGACGTCGTCGAGTGCGTCCGGGAGCGGACGGCGCTCCCGGGCTCGGAGCTCGTCGAGCACTCGGTTCTTCGCCACCTGGAAGAGCCAGGTCGTGAAGCGGCATCGCAGCGAGAAACCTGACAGCCCGTGGAAGATCCGCAGGAAGACGTCCTGGGTCAGATCCTCGGCGAGCGTGCGGTCCCCGATCATCCGCAGGATGTAGTTGAAGACCGGGGTCTCGTACATGTTGACGAGAATCGCGAAGGCACGCGGATCGCCCCGCTGGGCCTTGCGGAGGATCGACAGCTCCGGCTGAGGGAGTGGCACGTGGGGTGGGCTTCTACGCGCCGGGCCTGGCACGCGGAAGTCGGACGAGTATAGCCGAGCTGGTCACCCACATTCGACCAGTTGTTCACCGGACATCGACGCCGGAGGAGCAATCCCGAGCAGCGCGAGGCAAGTCGGCGCGAGATCCGAGAGCCCGCCATCCTCGCGCAAGTGCGTTCCGAGGGGTAGACCCTCCGCGACGACGAGGAGGGGCACCAGATTGGTCGTATGCGCCGTGTGCGGGCTCTTCCCGTCCGGCTCGAGCATCTGCTCGGCGTTGCCGTGGTCGGCACAGAGGAGGCAGACTCCACCCCGACCCAGCACCGCTTGCACGATCGTACCGAGGCATGTGTCCACCGTCTCGACCGCCTTCACGACCGCCGGGATGACGCCCGTGTGCCCGACCATGTCCGGGTTCGCCAGGTTGACGACGGCGAACCTGTAGTCGCCTGTCGCGAGCTCCTCGACGAATCGTCGCGTGACCTCGGGCGCTGCCATCTCGGGCTTCTCGTCGTAGGTGGCGACATCCCGTGGCGACGGGACGAGCAGCCGAACCTCCCCACCCCACTCCTGCTCGCGCCCACCGTTCAGGAAGTACGTCACGTGCGCGTACTTCTCCGTTTCCGCGAGGTGGAGCTGCCGGAATCCGTGCGCCGCGACGACCTCGGCGATCGTGTCGACGACGTCCTGGTCGGCGAACGCGTAGGTGCAGTCGAGATCCTCGCTGTAGCGCGTCATGGTCGTCAGGTCGAGCCCCGCCTCGAGCAGTCGCCGGCTCAGCTGGCGCGCACGGTCGGGGCGGAAATTGAAGAAGATCGCGGTGTCCTCGGCGGCGAG
>JBBQXH010000366.1:0-2911 GCA_038209835.1 Gaiellales bacterium
TCTCGGCGCTCGACTTCGCCGTCGTCGACGGGAAGATCCGGTTCGGCCTGAATGCAGTCAAGAAGGTCGGCGAGTCGGCGGTTCGCGCGGTCATCGCGGCACGGGAGGAGGCCGGTCCGTTCGCCTCCGTCTTCGACTTCTGCGAGCGCGTCGACCCGCAGGTAGCGAACAAGCGTGCGCTCGAGAGCCTCGTCAAGTGCGGAGCGCTCGACTCGACCGGCTCGTCGCGCAAGGGGATGCTCGAGATGCTCGAGCAGGCGCTCTCCTGGGGCGGTCGCTCGCACGCCGACCGCCTCGCGGGGCAGGGATCGATCTTCGATCTCGGGGGCGAGGACGAGCCCCAGGCGCCCACGCGCCCCGCACGCTACCCGCCGATCTCTGCGGACGAATACGAGAAGCAGGAGCTCCTCGCGCTCGAGAAGGAGACCCTCGGCCTCTACGTCTCCGAGCATCCGCTCCAGGCGATCCGCGACCAGCTCAGGCGCAAGGTCGATCTCCCGCTCACCGACGTCTCCGCGCGCCGTGACGGCGACGTCGTCACGGTCGGGGGAATCGTCGGCGCGATCCGCCAGCTCACGACCCGCAAGGGCGACCCGATGGCCTTCGTTCGGCTCGACGATCTGTCCGGATCGGTCGAGGTGATCGCATTCAACTCGGCCTTCGCCGCCGCGCGCGACCTGCTCGAGGCGGATCGCGTTCTCCTCGTGAAGGGCAGGGTCGACCACAAGGACGGCGAGGTGAAGCTCGTCGCGCTCGAGGTGACGGCGTTCGAGGCGGTGCCCGAGCGCCGCGAGGTGCGCCTGCGGGTCGACGCCCGCCGGACCCGAGCGGGGGTGATCCGCGACCTGGCCGACGTCGTGCGAGGGTTCCCGGGCGAGTCGCCCGTCATCGTCGCCCTCGATACCTCCCTGGGGCCACGGATGCTCCAGTTCGGGCCCGAGTTCCGCGTCCGCCCCGAGCCGGACTTCTTCGCCGAGGTGAAGGCGCTGCTCGGCGAGGCCGCGGTCGCCTGAGTCGTGCGTCTTCTCCCGCTCGCCGTCGGAGCAGTGGCAATCGCACTCGTTCTCCCGATGGGGTCATCCGCCGTGCCGCTGAAGTCGATCACGGGCGCCCGCTATACGTTCATGGCGTCCGCGGGAGCGGCGTCGATCTCCAAGGGCACCGGCAACCTTCGCAAGGCCGGCGAGTTTCTCGCCGTCGTCCGCGGCCGGCGGGCTGCCAGGACGTTTGCGTCCCGAGTGACGCTCTGGAGCATCGATCGGCGAACGCCGACCGATGCGCCGCGGGTGCCGAAGACGACCCTCGTGCTGACGGTCAGGGTGATTTCGTCGATCGGCGGCTGCAGGGCGGGGACGCGCGGGAAGGCGACGGTCGTCGACTGGAATCGCAAGCTCGACAACGGGAAGACGTCGGACCGCGTCAACGTTCGGTTCCCAGCGGGCTCGTGCCGGAGCCTCGCCGGCAGATGGACGAACGTGAACGGCGGCCGCGTTCGGGTCGCAATCGCTGTACGATGACCGCCCGAGATCGCCCGTCGTGGGGCCGTCTCGCTCGTCCCTATGGGCTGCCCGCCAGAGACCGCCGTCCGCATCCTCCTCTAGGGTCCCGCGATCCTACGAGGTCGATTAACGCGACGTTAAGAGGATGGGAAGGTTCGATCCGCTGCTCGGCATTGCGTCGAACAGAGGGTAGGATCGGAGTGGAGGACAGATGAACGCCACCGAATCTGATGTCATCGTCGAGACCGAGCTGGGTCGCGTAGTCGGCTGGCGGATGCGTGAGCTCATGCGGGCCGGCTACCCGGAAGGATCGGCAAGACAGCTCGCCGAGCGGGTCGAGATCGACCTGCACCGCGCCGCTGATCTGCTGAAGACCGGGTGTCCGCCCGAGACGGCACTGCGGATCCTGCTCTGACCTTCCGGCCGACGGGGCCGAATATATTCGGTCCTGAATGACGCTGGCAGAGCACCTTCTCGCGTTCATCCCGAGCCCATCGGGCGGCGTCGTGCACGTCGGCCCGCTCACGATCCGCGGCTACGGGATCATGCTCCTGCTCGGGATCCTGGTCGCGGTCTACGTCTCCGGGAAGCTGTGGGTACGCCAGGGAGGCGACTGGGACCTCATCTACCGCTGCGCCATGTGGGGAGTTGCTGCGGGCATCATCGGCGCCCGCCTCTATCACGTCGTCACGAGCTGGGACGAGGTGCCGAAGGAGTGGTGGGGCGTCTTCGCGGTCTGGAAGGGAGGGCTCGGAGTCTGGGGCGGCGTCGCCGCCGGGCTCCTCGCCGGGGTGATCGTCGCGCGCCGCTCGGGCGCCAGCGTTCCCCGGCTCGCCGACTGCATGGGACCGGCGATCCTGCTCGCCCAGGGCATCGGCCGTTTCGGCAACTACTTCAATCAGGAGCTCTTCGGGACGCCGACGACATGGCCCTGGGGGCTCGAGATCGATCCGGAGAACCGCCCGGCCGGATACGAGCAGTACGCGACCTTCCACCCGACCTTCCTCTACGAGTTCCTATGGGACACGGCGGGGGCGGCAGTCATGATCTGGCTCGTCGTGAACAGGAAGCTCCGGCCCGGAGGCGTCTTCTTCATCTACGTGATGTGGTACTCGCTCGCTCGCTTCTCCTGGGAAGAGCAGATCCGCATCGACCCCTCGCACCACATCCTCGGGATGCGGCTGAACTTCTGGATCGCGCTTGGCGTCTTCCTCGTGGGGCTCGGCGGCCTCGTCTGGACGCAGCGCTTCAGGACGCCCCAGCCGACCGACACCGGGAGCCCGGTGTCCGCTCCCCGGCGTAGCATCGCCTCCTCATGAGCGCCGTCGTCGTCCGGGAGCTCGGCCTCGATCTCGACGCCTTCGAGGGGCCGTTCGACCTCCTCCTGACGCTCGTCCTGAAGGAGGAGCTCT
>JBBQXH010000367.1:0-2910 GCA_038209835.1 Gaiellales bacterium
GGCGCTCGCGAAGGTCGACGAGGGCGTCCCGCTCGACGAGGACGACATCACAGCGCTCTTCGAGGCGCGCGGCGCGAGCTTCGACGCGGTCACGCGCGCGGCCGACGCGCTGCGGCATGACGTCTGCGGCGACACCGTCACCTATGTCGTCACCCGGAACATCAACTACACCAACGTCTGCTACTTCCGCTGCGGGTTCTGCGCGTTCTCGAAGGGCAAGCTCGCCGAGAACCTGCGCGGCCCGGCCTACCTCGTCCCCCTCGAGGAGATCGTCCGGCGCTGCCGCGAGGCGTGGGATCGCGGCGCGGTCGAGGTCTGCCTCCAGGGCGGGATCCACCCGGGCTTCACCGGCGATTACTACGCGGAAGTCTGCGAAGCGATCAAGCGGGAGCTCCCCGACCTCCACGTGCACGCGTTCTCGGCGCTCGAGGTGTGGCAGGGCGCAGCGACGCTCGACGTCCCGCTCGAGGACTACCTTGCGCGCCTTCGCGACATCGGGCTCGCCTCGCTTCCCGGGACGGCGGCGGAGATCCTCGACGACGAGATCCGTGCAGTAATCGCGCCGGACAAGGTCAACACCGAGCAGTGGCTGGAGGTGCACGACACCGCGCACCGCGTCGGCCTGCGCTCGACGACGACGATCATGTACGGATCCGTGGAAGGGCCGAGAAACTGGGCCCGACATCTCCTCGCGCTGCGCGACCAGCAGGAGCGGTCCGGCGGCTTCACCGAGTTCGTGCCGCTCCCATTCGTCCACATGGAGGCACCGATCTACCTGAAGGGCCACGCGCGTCCGGGGCCGACATTCCGCGAAGCCGTGCTGATGCACTCCGTCGGGCGCCTGGCACTCCATCCGCAGATCACGAACATCCAGGCGTCCTGGGTGAAGCTCGGCGTCGACGGCGCGCAAGCGGCGCTCAGAGCCGGCGCGAACGACCTCGGCGGGACGCTGATGAACGAGTCGATCTCGCGCGCCGCCGGAGCAAGCCACGGTCAGGAAATGCCGCCCGAGGCCATGGAGGCGGCGATCCGCTCGATCGGCCGGACGCCCCGGCAGCGCACAACGCTGTACGGAATCCCCGACCTCGAGCGAACCCGGGCGTCGTTCGGCGCTGATGTGCTCTCCGAGCCGGTCAACCCGCCGATGAACGATCGGCGGCTCAAACGGCCGCCCCGGCTCGTCCGGCCCGGGCTCGCCGTTCGCTGACCAGCCGTGGACGAGGCGACGCTCAAGCGCAGGGCGACCTCGTTCGGGCCAAGCGCCGACCTTTACGACCGAGTACGCCCCGAGTATCCAGCGGAGGCGATCATATGGCTCGTGGGCGAGGCGACCGCCCGCGTGATCGACCTCGGTGCTGGAACCGGCAAGGTCACACGGGAACTCGTTTCGGCCGGTCACGACGTGACCGCGATCGAGCCGGACGAGCAGATGCGGGCCGCGTTCGCCAGAGCATTCCCGGAGATCACTGCGCTTCCTGGCTCCGCGGAGTCGATTCCCGTGGGGAAGGCGTCGGTTGATGCCGTCGTCGCCGGGCAGGCCTTTCACTGGTTCGACCTCGATCTCGCCCTGCCCGAGATCGCGCGCGTCCTGCGCCCGTTCGGCGTGCTCGGCGTTGCATGGAACGTCCGTGACGAGAGCGTGCCCTGGATCCTCGAGTTCGGCCGGATCGTCAACGGCGGCGATGGCACGACGGATCTGCCGGACGAGGACGAGGACTTCGGCCCGCTCTTCGGGCCGGTCGCACGCCGCGAGTTCCGTCACGCCGATCTCCTCGCCGTGGACGACGTGGTCGACCTCGCCGCGTCGCGCTCGCACACGATCACGCTCCCGGACGCAGAGCGCCGCGCGCTTCTCGACGAGATCCGCGCTCTCGCCGGGTCGGAGTACGAGCGCTCGACCGACGGGCTTCTCCGGATGGACTACGTAACGGTCTGCCTCCGAGCCTCACGGCGTTGATGGAATCGGATCGCCGGGCAAGAGGGAGTACGCGTCGACGTCGACTGGACGACCGCCGATCACCAGGTAGGAGCGCAGCCGCGCCTCGTGGACAAAGCCAGCCTTCTCAACGACTCGCCGGGACGGGTGGTTCTTTGGCTCGACAAGCGCTTCGATGCGTGAGAGATGCCCATCGGTCAGAGCCCAGCGGGCGAGCAGCGGCACGGCGCGCGATGCAAGTCCGCGTTGACGAGCCCGCGGGACGACCCAGTACCCGATGCCGGCAGAACCGGGCCGAGGTCGCGGCATGAGAACGACCGCTCCGAGCGCCTCGTTCGATGCCGCCTCGGCGATCGCAAGCGAGCGGCCCTCACCGGACGCCGCCCGTCCCCACTGGCGGTGAATCCACGCCAGGCCTTCCCGTTCATCGTACCTCGGTGGGACGGATGTGCCCTCCGGGATCCGTGGGTCGGAGCTCGCTTCCTCGACACATCGAAGATCGAACACGGACCAGCGTCGCAGCACGACGACGCCGTCGGTTTGGGGCGGGTCTGGGTACTCGAGCACGCTGTCTTGGATCCGATTATGAGCTTTGCCCTACGCGCAACGAGCGTTCGGCTTGCCCGCGAGTATCGGCTATTCACGCCTGATGGTGAGCCTGGGATCCGGAGAGTCGGCTCCAGCGTTGTTGCGAACGTTAAGGCAGCTCCGTTGACGAACGAGCGTTAGTTCGTTTACCCTCCCCCCGGTGCTCGCCGAAGCGAAGGTGGCTGTCATCGGAGGTGGGATCGGCGGCCTCTCCGTCCTCTACCACCTGACGAAGCTCGGCTGGACTGACGCCGTTCTCCTCGAGGAGGCCGAGCTGACGAGCGGGACCACCTGGCACGCCGCAGGCCTGTGCACGCAGTTCTCGGGGAGCTACAACCTGATGGGCCTCCTCAAGTACAGCGTCGATCTGTACAGGTCGATCGAGG
>JBBQXH010000368.1:0-2903 GCA_038209835.1 Gaiellales bacterium
GGTCCCGGACGGCCAGCTGCGTGGCGCGCGATCGACGAGAGTCTCGCAGAGGATGCTGCCTTCATCCCGCTCTACACGATCACCAGCTACCCGCAGCTCTTCTCGGGTCGAGTCGGCTGCCAGAACTTCCTGCCGCTCTACGGCGGCCTCGTCGACCTCGGCTCGCTTTGCCTGCGCTGACGGCTCTGGCGGCTACGCTTGCTGCGAAGTGCCAGAGCTCGCCGGAGCGGTCGCCGAGAGCTTCGAGGCCCGCATCCGGGCGCTCGAGGAGGAGTCCCTCTCGCCGTTCGCTGTGCGTTCCTACGAGACGCGCGGCCGTGCAGAAGCCGAGGACGCTTGCCGTCTTCGGACGCCGTTCCAGCGCGATCGGGACCGCATCGTCCACTCCAAGTCGTTTCGGCGCCTGAAGGACAAGACACAGGTGTTCATGGCTCCGCGCGGCGATCATTTCCGGACGCGGCTCACGCACACGCTCGAGGCAGCCGGCATCAGCCGCGTCGTTGCCCGGGCGCTGCGGCTGAATGAGGATCTCACCGAGGCGATCGCTGTCGGCCACGATCTCGGCCATCCGCCGTTCGGCCATACGGGTGAGGAGGCGCTCGACGCGGTTCTCCACGAGCGCTTCGGCCGTCACTTCCGCCACAACGAGCACTCGCTGCGGATCGTCGAGGTGCTCGAGCGGGACGGGCGGGGGCTCAACCTGACTGCAGAGGTCCGGGACGGAATCCTCAATCACACAGGCCGTGGCGAGCCCGCGACGCTCGAGGGGAAGATCGTCCGCATCGTCGATCGCGTCGCGTACATCAACCACGACATCGATGATGCCCTCCGCGCGGGGATCCTCTCGCTCGGCGATCTTCCACGCGAGGAGATCGCGCTGCTCGGAGCGACCGGGGCCAAGCGCATCGATGCCCTCGTTCACGATCTGGTCGAGACCTCCGCCGGCCAGGGTGACATCCTCCAGAGTCCGGAGATCGGGCGGGCGATGCTCGGCCTTCGATCATTCATGTTCGAGCGCGTATACCTCGGCGCCGCTGCGGAGAGCGAGCGTAACCGGGCGACGGCGACAGTCCGTCGTATCTTCGAGGACGTCGCGGCGCATCCGGACGAGTTGCCGGCCGGCCGACCTGGCGATCTCGCCGACCGGATCACGGACTACGTGGCCGGCATGACCGACCGATTCGCGCTCGCATGGCCCTGATCAAGCCGTCCTCCGTCAGGGAGGTGGTCGAGGCGGCCGACATGGTCGAGATCGTCTCCGAGAAGACGCAGCTCCGGCGCGTCGGCGGCCGCTGGACAGGCCGTTGCCCGTTCCACGACGAGCGCACGCCGAGCTTCTCCGTGAACCCGGTCGGGAAGCTCTACCACTGCTTCGGGTGTGCGGCCGGCGGCGACGTCATCACCTTCGTCCGGGAGACGGAGGGACTCGATTTCGTCGAGGCCGTCGAGTTCCTCGCCGAGCGGTATCGGGTGGAGCTCGAGTACGAGGAGAGCTCACCCGGGCTCGACCAGGGCAGGCGTCGGCGCGAACGGCTCCTCTCATTGCTCGAGGCGACCGCGAGCTTCTACGAGCGCTACCTCTGGGAGGCGGGCGCGGGAGCGCCGGCGCGCCAGTACCTCGCGGGTCGCGGCCTCGCCGAGGAGACGTGTCGAGCATTCCGCCTCGGGCTCTCTCCGGGCGGGGCCGAGCTGCCGCGAAAGGCGCGTGAGAAGGGGTACAGCCCGGAGGAGCTCGCCGGCTCGGGCGTCGTCAACCGCCGTGGAAACGACTACTTCTCGGGGCGGCTCATCTTCCCGCTCGCCGACGCCCGCGGTCGGGTGCTCGGCTTCGGCGCTCGGCGCCTCTCGGAGGACGACCCGATCAAGGCGAAGTACGTCAACTCCCCCGAGGGCGAGCTCTTCCACAAGGCGTCGCTCGTGTACGGGCTCGACCGGGCCCGTGCGACGATCGCCAAGGAGGACCGAGCGGTCGTCGTCGAGGGCTACACCGATGTCCTGGCGCTTCATCAGGCCGGGCTGCCGACGGCTGTGGCATCAATGGGCACTGCGCTCACCGAGCGCCAGCTCAGGGATCTCCGCCGGGTCTGCTCCCGCCTCTACCTCTGCTTCGACGGCGACAAGGCGGGCGCCGAGGCGACCCTTCGCGGCATGGATCTGGCGTACCGCGAGTTCGACGAGGTTCGCGTCGTTGGACTCGAGCCCGGAACGGATCCCGCCGAGGCAGCCGATGGCTTCGCCGCGCGCCTCGAGTCGGCTGAGGCGTACCCGAGGTACCGGGTGAAGCTCGAGATCGAAAGAGCGCCGAGCCGCGAGGCCGCATTCCAGCGCGTTCAGGCGGTCGTCGCGGCGTTCGACCGGAACACGGAGTGGATGGACGCGGTCGAGTACGCGTCCGACAGGCTCGACCTACCGCGCGATCTGCAGGGCGCGCTTGCACCCCGTGTCTCGCGCGCGACAGGCGAGATGTCGCCGAAGGTGCTGGTGGCCGGCGACCGGCTCGAGCGACGGGTCCTCGCAGGATGCTTCGCCCACCCGGCGCTCGTCCCCGCGCTCGCCGAGATCGACGAGGAGCATTTCGACGCCGAGCTCCATCGGCGCATGCGCGCGACTCTCGTGGCCGGCGATCAGCCCGAGGGGGATCTCGTTCCGCTCGAAGCCGAGATCGACGCGCTCGCGGTTTCCGAAGGGATCGACGAGGAGACGGCCAAGGAGCTCCTGCTGCGCCTGCGGGAGCGCCGCCTCCAGCGCGAGCTCGCCGCCGCCGACCTCGAGCGAACCCCGGAGCTGCAGAGCCAGCTCGCCCGCATCAGGGCCGCGGTCTCCGAGCTCGCCTGAGCCGGCGGGCAAGCTAGAATCTCGGCGCTGCCTTCCCCGGTAGCTCAATTGGCAGAGCATCCGGCTGT
>JBBQXH010000369.1:0-2888 GCA_038209835.1 Gaiellales bacterium
AGCCGCCACCTCGGATCGGCGGCATGGTGCCGAAGCCACTCGGCCCAGGCGATTTGATCGGCAAACCCCGCCTCGCCCTCGCTGCCAAGTGTCCTGAACCGGGCGCGGAGCCGGTCGACACGAACCTCGTCAGAGCAGTCGAGGAGGCAAGCGGCCATGCCGTCGAGGCGCTCCTCAGAGGGTGTAGCGAGCAGCTCTCGCGGCGGTGTCCGTCCGGCGAGGAGCAGGTCGAGGCCGTTCGTCTGCAGCTCGAGCGCCCGCACGAGCCAGAGCTCGTTCGAGCGCTGTCGCCACGCTGTGTCCGCGTCGGAGGGAACGCCGATTTCGTCGAAATCATGGCACTCGAGTCGCGCGATGGAACCTCGGACGAGGTCGATCGCCGAGGTCGTCCCGGCACCGCTCGCACCGAAGACGAGAAAGAGCACGTGACGAGTATGCTGACCCAGTCAAGACTTCCTTGCAGCCGGCTGCCGCCGGCAGTTCGAGAACGATCCAAACCGGTACCTCGAGGTGACTGCAGAGTGAAGGACGTCCTTGAAACCCTCGAACGCTGGTCGAGCGACGGCGTTCGGGTTGCGACAGCCACAGTCGTGCAAACCGAGCGCTCGGCACCGCGCGATCCCGGCGCTGTCCTCGCTGTGTCCGAGAAGGGCGAGGTCGTCGGCTCCGTCACCGGTGGCTGCGTCGAGCCCGCCGTCTACGAGGAGGCACGGGCAGTGCTCGCAGGCGGCCCTCCGAAGCTCCTGACCTATGGAATTGCCGACGATCAGGCCTTCGAGGTGGGATTGCCCTGCGGCGGGACCGTCCACATCTTCGTCGACACCCTCGACCCTGCTCTCGTCGCGCCGATCGCAGAGGCGATTCGTGCGGAGAGGGCGGTCGCCCTGACGATGGCGGTGAAGGGTGAGCACATCGGGCAGAAGCAGCTGGTTTACGGCGACGACACCGCGAACGGCGAAGTCGCCGAGAAGGCGCGAAAGCTCCTTGCGCGCGGCGAGACCGGCTTCGTCTCGCTCGGCGAGGACGATGAGATCTTCGTCTCGTCGTTCGCGCCGCGAGCCAACATGTACGTCTTCGGTGCGATCGACCACGCCTCGGCGCTCGCACGGATCGGGCGCTTTCTCGGCTATCGCGTCACGGTGTGCGACGCCCGGGCGAAGTTCGTCACGCCGGAGCGCTTCCCTGACGTCGACGAGCTCGTCGTGCAGTGGCCCGACGAGTTCCTGGCGGCAGCGCCGATCGACGAGCGCACCGCCATCTGCGTGCTCACGCACGACAACAAGTTCGACGTCCCGATCCTCACGATCGCGGTCAAGAGCCCGGCGCGCTACATCGGAGCGATGGGCTCCCGGCGAACGACGGAACGCCGGAACGAGCGCCTGCGCGAGGAGGGCGTGACCGACGAGCAACTCAGCCGCATTCATGCGCCAATCGGGCTTCCGATAGGCTCGCGGACCCCAGAGGAGGTTGCCGTGGCGATCGCCGCCGAGATCATCTCGGTCTTCAACGAGAAGGCTCCTCGCGTCTCCGCCAAGGCCGCGGTCGCATGAACTTGCTCACGTTCCCGGGGCGCCGCTGGCAAGCGAGGCGAGGGAGCGGCGCGCCGCACAGTGCAGGGGAGCACGGGCAAGCGACGCGAGCGAAGCATCGCGCAGCCAGCGGCGTCACCCTTCGGCGGAGCCCGGCTCCGCCGGGCGGGAGCCGAAGGGGGCCGGGGGCGTGAGGTTGGAGAACTCGTTCGACGTGCCGGCGTCGAAGCAACGAGCCTGGGAGCTCCTCATGGACGTCCCCCGGATCGTCCCGTGTATGCCCGGCGCCGAGCTCCGCGAGACCGTGGACGAGAATCACTGGAAGGCGGACATGAGCGTCAAGCTCGGCCCGATCGCGTTGGCGTTCGACACGGACGTGACGCGTGACGCCGTCGACGAGGCCGCAGGCTCGGTGACGTTGAACGCGAAGGCGCGGGAGAAGCGAGGCCGCGGCGGTGCCCAGGCGGCGATCCAGTCGAGCTTGACCGAGATCGATGCCGCCAACACGCGGATCGACATCGTGACCGACATGACGCTCTCTGGCGCGGTCGCGCAGTACGGCCGGGGGATCGTGCAGGACGTCTCCGGCCAGATGGTCAACCGGTTTGCAGACTGCATCAAGTCGCAGCTCCAGGCAGAGACGCCGGAGGAGGCGCAGGCCGCGGTCGCCGAGCACCAGGCGAAACCCGTCAAGGGCCTCTCGATGGGAATCGGCGCGATGTGGCGCTCGTTCCTGCGCATCTTCGGCATCGGTCGCGACAAGACCTGATCAGGACTCCGAGAGGAAGGAGGCGGCACGTGACAGGCATCTCTCTGACCGTCAACGGCACGCGGAGGGAAGTGGATGTCGAGCCGCGGGAGTTCCTCGTCTACGTGCTCCGCGAACGCCTCGGGCTGACCGGGACGAATATCGGCTGCGACACGTCCCAGTGCGGAGCCTGCACCGTCCTCGTCGACGGGAACGCGGTGAAGTCGTGCACGATCCTCGGCGTCCAGGCAGACGGAGCCGAGGTCACGACCATCGAGGGTCTCGCCGAGAACGGAGCGCTCCACGCGGTGCAAGAGGCGTTCCGTGAGAAGCACGGGCTGCAGTGCGGCTTTTGCACCCCGGGAATGATCATGCTCGCGGTCGATCTGCTCGGTGACGGCGGGGAGCTGACGGATGAGCGGATCCGCCACGAGCTCGAAGGCAACCTCTGCCGCTGCACGGGGTATCAGAACATCGTCCTCGCGATCCGCGAGGCCGCAGGCCAGCTCGGTCAGGAGCAAGGATGAGCATGAATCTGATCGGCCTTCCCGTCAAGCGGGTCGAGGACCCGAAACTCATGACGGGCGCCGCCAAGTTCGTCGACGATCTCC
>JBBQXH010000370.1:0-2876 GCA_038209835.1 Gaiellales bacterium
GATCCCAGATAACCAGGGCCCGAGGGTCGAGGCAGCACAGGAGATCTGCGACCAGCTCGTGCGAGCGGCTGACTTCATCCCGAAGGAGCGACTCGGCTCGACCGACGACTGCGGCCGCCGGCCGGTGCTCCTCAGGCTGACCGAGCACACCTACCCGCTCGAGCCATCTCCGGAGGAGTCATGGCTCCCGATCGCCTTCCGCGCCTTCGGCCGGCTCGCCGAGCGTGTCCCGGTTCGAGATCTGCTGATCGTCGGGACGGGCGACGTACTCGACGTACTCGGCGCACTCGAGATCTTCGACCTGCGCTCGCTCGCCGTCACCGATCTCGCCGCGGAGAGCCTCGGCGTGTCCCGCGGGAGAACGTCCTGGCCCATCTCGTGGACGGCGACGGCGCCGAGCTCAGCTTCCATGCCGGCGATCTCCTCTCCTATGTGCCCGATGAGGCGCGGTTCTCCTTCGTCTACGAGACCTCCCCAACATCCCGGCGACGCCCGATGTCGAGCTTGCGCTCGGCACCAACAGCGGGCGGTTCTTCGACTCGACTGGCCTGATCGTCCCCCCGGCTTTCGGGGACTACCTGCTGGCGCTCCACTACCGGTGCCTGCAGGAGTCGCGCGGACGCTTACGAGACGAAGGCGGAGTCCTCACCGCCATCGGGGGGCGCATGCCGAGGGAGGTCGCATTCGACCTGCACCGCTCCTGCGGGTACGAGCCAGAGATCCTCGCCTTCGACGTGAAGGTGCAGGTCGAGCCCGGGCTCGTGCTTCCCGGCTATCGGCAGGCCGAGGAGAGAAGCGGCGTCGAGTTCATCTACTACGCGGCGGAGGCGGTCGAGCTCGTGGCGCTACGCCGTCGCTCGGGCCTCGACGGCCGGAAGCTCGCCGACGCGATGGCAGACGACCTCCGCCGGCTGTCCATGTCGGTGAGCGAGGCCGAGGATCGCTCGCGACGAGGCCACGCGGTCGCACACTCGGTCCTGATGATCTACGGACGCCGCAAGGCCGCGATGGCGGCCGCGCAGTGACCGGAGGCCGAAGGCCTTCCAGGTCACGAAGGTTCGTCGAGCCCGGGAGGGTTCGACACAGGCGCGCCGCAAGGCGTCGAAGGGCGCCGCGCAGCGGCCGAGCAGGCCGCGATACCCGCGGAGCCCGACCGAGAGGCGGCCCTGTGACCGGGCCTTACGGCCCTCCCCTGGCACGGCTGGCGCCTGCGGCGCTGCGGCGGGCCCTGCGCCACACGAGGCGAAGGCCCGACCAGGTCTCGTCGATCGCGCAGACCTTGTTGTCGACGAGCCCGAGTGGGAGGGCGACGTCGCGGACAACGTCCTCGGTCATGTCGGTGGCGACGCCCGAGGCCCGCTTCGGCCAGGCGATCCAGCAGCCGCCGTCCGGATAGACGGCGCGTCCGAGTGAGTCGATCCGCCGCTCGAGCTCGGCTCGCCGCGTGAAGAAGGCGACGACGACCTCGGCGCGCCGAAGTCGCTTCGAGATGGTGACTCCGTCAGGGAGCGGGCTGATCAGCTCGAGCGCGTGACCGGGGTCGGCGACGATCGACAGCGTGGCACCCTCCCCGATTCCGAGCTTTCGGGGAAGCGGTGTTCCCGAGTATCCCGCCTGTGACATGGCGCCAGGATAGTCCGCTCTTGGCGGGTATCGCGGGCTGGCGCCCGCGATGAGTCTTCGTGACCTGAGAGACCTTCGGCCTCCGGTCACTGCGCGGCCGATGGCGCGGCCTTGCGACAACCGCCCGCGGTCCTAGACTGCTCTCAGGTATGGCCAGTAAGACTCAAGAGGCCCTCTATGCCTCGATCGACCTCGAGCTCTCGTGGTCGGAGGAGGCGCTGCCACAGAGCGAGCGGACGAAGCACGTGCATGCGCTGCACCCGTACCTGGGGAAGTTCGTTCCGCAGCTCGTCGAGGTCTTCCTCGGCCGGTACTTCGTGCCGGGCCAATGCGTGTTCGACCCGTTCGCCGGCTCAGGGACCACGCTCGTCGAGGCGAACGTCGCAGGGCTCGACTCGATCGGCTGCGATATCTCGGCGTTCAACTGCCTCCTCGCGGGCGTGAAGACTGCGCGACACCGGCTCGCCCCGCTCGAGCTCGCGCTCCGCGGCGCGCTCGAGGAGTGCCGACGATCGGGCCCGGCCGATTCGCGGGACGCGTCCGAATGGGCGAGGACGTGGTACTCGCCGAGGGCACTTGAAGAGCTGCTCGCGTACCGGGAAGCGATCGACCGGCTCGACGAGGACGCCCGCGACGTCGGACGCGTCGTCCTCTCTCGCGCGGCGCGCTCGGCGCGGCTCACCACCCACTTCGATCTCGATTTTCCGAAGCGTCCGTGTCTCGAGCCCTACTTCTGCCACAAGCATCGCCGGACCTGCCGTCCGGTGCAGGAGGCGGCGAAGTTCCTGCGGCGCTACACGGAGGACACGATCCGACGCCTCCGTGCGTTTGGCGCTCTTCGTACCGAGCGTCGAGTGGAGGTCGTCCACGCCGACGCGCGGTTGCTGACACCTCCGATCGCACCCGACGGAATCGTCTCCTCGCCGCCGTACCCCGGCCTGATCGACTACCACGAGCAGCATCGGTACGCCTACGAGCTCCTCGATCTCGACGACCGCCGCGAGCTCGAGATCGGTTCCGCCTGCAGTGGGCGCACTCGAGCGGCGCTTGCCGAATATGTCACAGGAATCGCCGAGGTGCTGGCAACGGCGCGCAGGTCGCTCCAGGTCGGCGCACCGGTGATCCTCGTCGTCGGCGACTCGCAGAATCTCTACCCATCGATCCTCGAGCGATCGGGCCTGGTGCTCGACGAACGCCTCAGGAGGCACGTCAACCGGCGCACCGGGCTCAGGGTGGGCGAGTTCTACGAGGAC
>JBBQXH010000371.1:0-2863 GCA_038209835.1 Gaiellales bacterium
GGTCTGGGATGAAGCCGGCTAAGGGTTGGGGCCGGTGGGAGCTGATCGGGCGGTCATGGGACCAGCCGTGGACAGACTAGCACCGATCCTCGTGGAAGAGAGAGGATTTACGGCGAAGGTCGATCAATCTCCGGCTCGCCAACGTGGTCGCCTGCGAGGCTGGGCAGCAGCGGGTGACTTTCGACCACAGCGGTGGCGACGTCGACGAGCTTGCGCTGCATCGAGCGGGCGCGCTGGCGAAGCATCTCGAACGCCTGCTCGTCGTCGACCCTGTGACGCTCCATCAGGATCCCCTTCGCGCGTTCGACGACCGCGCGACGCCCGAACGCGCCTTCCAGGTTGTGATACTCGCTGAAGCGTCTGAGGACGATGTCGATGGCGCCCTGCAGGTCGCTGGATTCGCCGTCCGTGATGTAGGCGAACACTCCGCGCTTGGCCGCCTCGTTGATGAACCACGGGTCCGGAGCGTGGATGATCACGATCACCGGGCAGGCGGCCTCCTTGACGATCCGCTCGATCAGCTGGAGCGCATGCTCCGAGCTCTCGCCGAGCCCGACGAGCGCCACATCCGGGTGTTCCCTTGCCGTCACTGCACCCACCTCGGCGATGTCGAGCCCCCGGGCGACCACCTCATGGCCGAGCGACTCAACCGAAGCGGCGATGCGATCCAGCCGGTCCTTCCGTTGGTTCGCGATCAGAACGCGAAGATGATGCGTGTCCTGATAACTCAAGGGCTCGTCCCGCCCGCAATCGTAGCGCCCGATGCCGCTGACGTGCGGTGGGGCTAGTGATCGATCGACCGGTAGTTCCGCACCGCGAGCGGGCCGAAGACGGCCAGGAGCCCCACCGTCCACAGGACGGACAGGAGGATCGGGTGCTCGCCGGGGAACGAGCCCGACGGGAAAGGATTCGGGTTTCCGAACAGCTCACGCCCGGCCGCGGTGAGCGCGCTGAACGGGTTCCACTCCGCCACCGGCTGAAGCACGGCAGGCAGCGTCGCAACGGGGACGAAGGCGTTCGAGACGAAGGTCAGCGGGAAGATCACGAGGAAACCGAGCTGCTGCGCAACCTCGACGGATGGGACAATGAGCCCGAGGAGCACCCCGATCCACGCCATCGCGTAGGCGAAGAAGAGAAACAGCCCCACGCCGAGGAAGAACTCGCCGACGCTGCCGTTGACCCGCCAGCCGACCACGAGGCCCGAGAGCATGAGCACGGCGAGGATCACGGCGTTGTAGACGACGTCGGAGAACGTCCGGCCGCTGAGCACGGCCGATCGTGCCATCGGCAGCGACCTGAATCGGTCGATCAGCCCTTTCGACATGTCGTCGGCCATCCCGATTGCGGTCGTGATCGAGGCGAAGCCGAGGGTCTGGACGAAGATGCCGGGCATCAGGTACTCGGCGTACGACCCGCCGCCCTCGAGGGGAATCGCGCCGCCGAACACGTACGCGAACAGCAGCACGAACATGATCGACTGGAGGATCGCGAAGATCGCGAGCTCCGGAATCCGCGGAACGCGCTTGAGGTTGCGCCACGCCACGATCAGGCCGTCGTCGACGGCTGCCTTGAGATCGCCCGTCATACGCGAGCTTTCTTCTTCCCCTTGTTCGCCTCGTCGGCCTCGAGCTGCAGTTCCGCGGCATGGCCAGTGATCGCCAGGAAGACGTCGTCGAGGGTCGGCCGCCGCAGCCCGACGTCGTCCACGCGGATCTCCTCCTCGCCCAGGCGCCGGACGACATCGACGAGCTGATCGGCTCCTCCTCGTGCCGAGATCGTCACCCGGCGGGTGCGCTCGTCGACCGACGTCGATCCGTCGGGGGCGAGCAGCTCCGCGGCTCGGTCGAGCTCGTCCCGTTCGTGGACGATGACCTCGATTCGCTCCCCGCCGACCTGCGACTTCAGCTCGTCCGACGTCCCGCGAGCGATGATCCGACCGCTATCGACGACGGCGATTTCGTCGGCGAGCTCGTCGGCCTCCTCCAGGTACTGGGTCGTCAGAAGGAGCGTTGCGCCCTCACGGACCTGCGTGCGGATCACATCCCACATTCCGAGCCGGCTGCGCGGATCGAGCCCGGTCGTCGGCTCGTCGAGGAAGAGCACGCGCGGGCGGCCGATCAGCGCGCTGGCGAGATCGAGGCGACGTCGCATCCCGCCGGAATAGGTCTTGGCCACCCGGTCGGCGGCGTCGTCGAGGTCGAACCGCACGAGCAGCTCGTCGGCCCGCGCCCGAGCCTCGGCGCCTGGAAGCTGATAGAGGCGGCCGAACATCCTGAGGTTCTCGCGCCCCGTCAGGTTCTCGTCGACGGCCGCGTTCTGGCCCGAGAGGCCGATCACACGGCGCACCTGCTGAGCCTGGGAGAGCACATCGAGTCCCGCGACACGCACCCGCCCGGCATCGGGTCGGAGCAGGGTCGTGACAACACGAACGGTCGTCGTCTTGCCCGCGCCGTTCGGGCCGAGCAGCCCGAGGACAGTGCCCTCGGGAACCTCCAAGTCAACGCCGTCGAGGGCACGGACGTCCCCCTGCCGCGAGCGGAAGACCTTCACGAGCCCTTCGACCTCGATCGCTGCCATGGAGATCCAGGCTACTGATTCGAGGAGTCCGTATGCGACAACTAACTCCTGGGCGCGGATTGCGTCACATGAATCGAGGGCCGCAGTGAGGGGACGACTCGGAGCTCGGCTCTCGAGCTCGCGAGCGATGGCCGAGGACGAATGACGCGCCTCGGCCGCGCCCGCGCTCGACGAATCACACCGAGTCGCATTCATCGAGGTTTCACCTCCGGTCGCTACGTTCGGTCTTGTCGGACGTGAACGAGCAAAGGAGGAACGCAATGCGCTCGAGACCCACGAAGATCGT
>JBBQXH010000372.1:0-2852 GCA_038209835.1 Gaiellales bacterium
GGCTGCACGCACAGCCCGCTCCGAGTCGTCCTCGTGGGCGATCGGCGCGCCGAAGACCGCGTAGAGCTCGTCTCCGATGTACTGGACAACCGTCCCGTCGAAGCGAAGCACCTCGGCGCTCATCACGCGCATGACCTCTTCCACGAGCAGCGCGAAGCGCTCCGCTCCGAGCCCCTCGCTGATTCCCGTAGAGCCGACGATGTCGGCGAAGAGCACGGTGACGATCCGGCGCTCGCCTGCGACCACCGTCATGGTCTTGATTGTACGGGCAGAGCTTGGGCGGGCCCTACCGGGCAATAAGTCGCCCTGGTCTCGACTGTCTTCAGCGCCCTTTCGGGCGCGTCCGCTGCGCGGCTCGCCTGGCGGCGGCGATGAACCTTCGCGTCCTGGCGCCCTTCGGGCGCGTCCGCTGCGCGGCCCACCTTCCGGTGGGCCTTGCATTACCCCCCGCCGTAAGCGGAGATGGGCAGCTCGAGGAGGGCCTCGTCGCTTCGATCCTGGCGGAGACCCTCGACGATGTCCGCGGCCCCCGGCGCGACGGCGAGCAGGCGACGCTCGACTTCGCCGAGTGATTCGAGCTGGACGAGCTCCTGCTTGAAGGGCTTCGGGAATCGCCCCCGGCCGAGATACCAGGAGTAGAACTTCTTCAGGAAGCCGCTCGCGCGCTTCTCGCCGAGCTCCCGCTCCGTCTCCTCCATGAACAGGAGGAGCTCGGCCGCCACCTCGTCCTTGCTCGGATTGGCAGCGAGGTCGTCGCCCATGATCTCCGCGATCGCCCATGGGTTCCCCTGGGCGGCCCGCCCGACCATCACTGCCGCGCAGCCGGTCGACTCGAGCACCTCGATCGCCTTCTCTCGTGACGTGATGTCTCCCGAAGCGACGACCGGGACATCGACAAGCTCCATGAGCTCCGCAGTCAGCGAGTGATCGGCCTCGCCCGTGTACATCTGGCGGGCCGACCGCGGATGGAGCGTCAGCGCTGCCGCCCCCGCCTCCACAAGCTGCGGGCCGATCGCGAGAGCCGCGCGCGAGCCGTCATCGAGCCCTCGCCGCATCTTGACGGTCACCGGAACCTGGACAGCGTTCGCCACGGCAGAGACGATGGCGCACGCGCGTGCAGGATCCTCGAGGAGCGTCGCGCCGGCCCCCGTCTTGGTCACCTTCCTCACCGGGCAACCGAAGTTGATGTCGATGAGGTCGGCGCCCGCCGACGCGACCATGCGCGCCGCCTCGGCCATCACGAGTGGCTCTGACCCGAAGATCTGGACTGCCAGCGGGTGCTCGTCAGCTCCGATCAGGAGATACCCGAGCGTCCGCTCGTTCCCGTGCGAGAGCCCGGCGCAGCTGACCATCTCGGAACAGACGAGGCCCGCACCGTATCGCCGTCCCTGCCGTCGAAACGCCTGCACGCTGACGCCAGCCATCGGTGCGAGAACGAGTCGGGTCGGGATCTCCACCGGCCCGATCGACCACGGGCTTCGGAGGTCGGTCTTCAAGCCGGGAATGATAGTTGCGCGGCTCCCGTTCTCCCTGGTTGACGGGATGTAACACCCTGGTACAATCCGTCGGCGCGAGGTGCGAGGGCACCGCGCTTTTTCTGTCTCTGGGGTCGTTGGAGGAGCCGTGAAGGAAGTAATCCTCACTCCCGAGGGCTACACCAAGCTGAGGGAAGAAATCGAGCACCTCTCGACTGCGAAACGTCGAGAGGTTGCCGAGCGCATCAAACAGGCCCGCGAGTTCGGCGACATTACGGAGAACTCGGAGTACGACGACGCGAAGAACGAGCAGGCCATGCTCGAGCACCGCATCGCCCTGCTCGAAGACCGTCTCGCAGCCGCTCGCGTGATCGAGGCCACAGAGATCTCGTCCGATGTCGTGGGCGTCGGTGTGAAAGTACGCCTCAAGGACATGGACGCGAACGAGACGATCGAGTACACGATCGTCGGCTCGGCGGAGGCAAACCCGTCCGAGCACCGGTTGTCGAACGAATCGCCTGTCGGCAAGGCCATTATCGGCCGGAAGAAGGGCGAGGTCGTCGAGGTCACCGCACCGCGCGGGTCGCTGAAGTTCAAGATCATGGACATCAAGGCGGCGTAGTAGGCGGAATCGTTGCCTGCCGTGAGGCAGGCCGATTTCCGCCGGGGAGGGGCCGAAGGCCCCGGTCACCGCAAGAAGCGAAGCGACGCGCAGTGGACGGCGTCAGCCGGCCGCTCACCCCGTTTTCAGCGGTGGCGAAGCCGCCGCGTATCGTTTGCAGCTGGGCGGCACACTTCTGGCATATGTGTCGATCCCTCCGGGCTCGACGGGCCTTCGCGGCCGGCGCCGCCGTCCGCTGCGCGGCGCTTCGCGCCTTTGCTCAACCAACCGCCCGAGCCACGATCGCCTCGCCAGACCCCGTCCGGGTCTTGATCCGCACGGCGGGCTCCTCTGCGGGGGCGTGATCTGCCACGTCGAGCTCGGTTCGGGCCGAGCCTGAGCCAGATACGAGGTCGATCTCCGCCTTCACCCCCTGGCGAAGCCCGATCCAGACGTTGCCGGAGCCCGTCGCGACGACGACCTGCCCGTTCGAGACCTGAGCCACGCGTACATCGCCGCTCCCGGTACGGGCAACGACGTCTGAGCTGACGGCGCCGAGTGAGATGTCGCCGCCGCCGGTGTCGATCCGCGCCTGTCCCTCGATCGACGCAGCTTGGAAGCGGCCCGAGCCCGCCCGGTAGCGGACATCGCCCGAGACCGGGCCGAGCCGCACGTCGCCGGATTTCGAATTGATCTCAACAGGCCCGTCGACAGCGGCAGCCGATACGCCGCCAGCGCCGGTGTGTGCGTCGAGGCGGCCAGCTGTGCCCGAGACC
>JBBQXH010000373.1:0-2848 GCA_038209835.1 Gaiellales bacterium
CCCGCGAAGCGGTGGCGCGGTACTGCCGCGTGAAGCTCGCGGTGCTCGACGTCGAGCTCCGCAGGACGAGCCGTCTCGGTTGGCGCACGCTCGTGATCGGATTCGGCGCGGTGTTCGTCCTGAATGCCATCTCACGGCAGATCGAGGACTCGACCAACGACCTCGTGGCAGCATTCGCGCAGGGGCTGAGCATCATCTCCTGGGTGACGCTCTGGTTCCCGGTGAACCTGCTTCTGTACGACCGCTGGTACTACCGCCGCGACCAGAAGGTCTACCGCGCGCTCTCCGAGATGGCGGTCACCGTTCGGCCTTCCCGCTGACGAGCTCCTGCGCGCGGGCGCGCTGCTCGAAGTAGAGCACCGTGAGCCCGAGGAAGAAAAACGGGGCGAGGGCGATCTGCGTCAGCGCCTGCGCGGCAAGACGGCCGTTGTCCGCGTAACCGGCGAGCAGAAGCCCCAGGATCACGCTGAAGACGAGCTGGACGGCGACGAGCGCGACCACCACGCCGAACGCGTGAAGGTAGGCCGTCCGCGAGAGCCGGACGGTCTCGCGGAGCCCGTGAAACGCCCGGCCGAGCACCTGCTCCTCCGACGGGACCTCGAGTGCGGCGGCCGGAACGGCGAAGACGGTCAGAGCGAGCCACGCCGCTCCGACAATCAGGAGGACGATGAAGAGGCTCGCGAGATAAAAGGGCACGGCGACGACGAAGGCGAGGAGGACGAGGTCCGGCACAATCGACATCGCCCGCCGGGTCGAGCCTCCGAATCCCTCGCCCTCGACGAGACACGCCGTCATCGCGAGCCCGAGCGTGAACACGACCGACACGACGCCCACGAAGGCCACGAGCGGGAGCACCTCGATGAGGAGAAACGTCGCGGCGACGACTCCCCCGATCGCGAGGTAGGGAAGCGGGCGCGCACCGAAAAGGCGGATCGCCGCCGCGATCACCTCGCCGAGCCGGAGCGGCCTGTGTATCTCGATCGCGTAGGACCCCACGCGATCAGGCGCCAACGGCCTGCTCAGCGGACGCCTTCTCGAACGCGATCTCGCCGTCGTGCACATCAACGAGGATCGTGTCGCCGTCCGCAAACTCGCGCTCGAGGAGCCTGACCGCGAGAGGGTTCTCGACCAACCGCTGGAGCGCGCGCTTCAGCGGCCGCGCGCCGTACGTCGGATCCCAACCGGCGTCGGCCACGAGCTCGGTCGCGGCCGACGTCAGCTCGATGCCGATTCCACGCTCCGCCAGGCGGCTTCGCAGCCGTTCGAGCTGGAGCTCGACGATCTCTCCGAGCTGGTCGCGCGAGAGCGGCTCGAACTCAACGATCTCGTCGATCCGGTTCAGGAACTCCGGGCGGAAGTGATCACGCATCGCCTCGGCGGAGCGGACATTCGACGTCATGATCAGAACCGTGTTGCGGAAGTCGACCGTCCGCCCCTGCCCGTCGGTCAGCCGCCCGTCGTCGAGCAGCTGCAGGAGCACGTTGAAGACGTCCGGGTGGGCCTTCTCGATCTCGTCGAGCAGGACGACGGAGTACGGACGGCGCCGGACGGCCTCCGTGAGCTGCCCGCCCTCCTCGAAGCCGACGTACCCCGGCGGGGCACCGATCAGGCGCGACACGGTGTGCTTCTCCATGTACTCCGACATGTCGAGGCGGACCATCGCGCGGTCGTCGTCGAACATGAACTCGGCGAGCGCCCGGGCGAGCTCGGTCTTGCCGACGCCGGTCGGCCCGAGGAAGACGAACGAGCCGATCGGGCGGTTCGGGTCTTGCAGGCCGGAGCGGGCCCTGCGAAGCGCGTTCGAGACGGCCACGACGGCGGCGTCCTGACCGACCACCCGCTGGTGGAGGCGCTCCTCCATGTGAATCAGCTTCTCGACCTCTCCTTCCATGAGTCGCGTCACGGGCACACCCGTCCAGCGGCTGACGACCTCGGCGACGGTGTCCTCGTCGACCTCCTCCTTGACCATCGGCTCGCGGTCGAGCTCGGCGCTCTCCCCGAGCTCGTTCTCGAGCCGGGGCAGGTCGCCGTAGCGGATCTCGGCGACGCGCTGGAGGTCGCCGGCGCGCTCCGCTCGATCGGCCTCGATCTTCAGCTCGTCGATGCGGCGGGTGATCTCGCTGATCCGGTCGAGCGCCTCCTTCTCGTCGGCCCAGCGCGCCGCGAGTTCGTTCCGCCGCTCCTTCGCTTCCGCGAGCTCTCGCTCGAGGGGCTCCCGCACCGTGGGGGTCTCCTTCGCCATCGCGGCGAGCTCGATCTCGAGCTGGCGTACTCGCCGGTCGGCCTCGTCGAGCTCGAGCGGCGACGAGTCGATCTCCATGCGAAGGCGGGATCCGGCCTCGTCGACCAGATCGATTGCCTTGTCCGGGAGAAAGCGATCCGAGATATAGCGGTCTGAGAGCACGGCAGCCGCGGTCAGCGCCGCGTCGCGGATCCGCACCCCGTGGTGGGCCTCGTAGCGCTCCTTCAGCCCTCGGAGGATGGCGATCGTATCGGCAACGGAGGGCTCCCCCACCATGACCGGCTGGAAGCGCCGCTCGAGCGCCGCGTCCTTCTCGATGTGCTTCCGGTACTCGTGGAGGGTCGTCGCGCCGACCGCGCGCAGCTCGCCGCGCGCGAGCATCGGCTTCAGCATGTTCGCCGCGTCGACCGCGCCCTCGGCGGCCCCGGCCCCGACGATCGTGTGGAGCTCGTCGATGAAGAGGATGATCTCGCCTTCCGAGCCCTGGATCTCCTGGAGCACGGCCTTCAGCCGCTCCTCGAACTCGCCGCGGTACTTCGCGCCGGCGAGGAGGGCGCCGATGTCGAGCGCCCACACGCGCTTGCCCTTCAGGCCCTCGGGAACGTC
>JBBQXH010000374.1:0-2838 GCA_038209835.1 Gaiellales bacterium
TGCCTTCCTCGTGCTCTCATCGAGCCCGGGCTATGAGGTCAAGGCGCTCGCGATCGGCCTCGCGGCCGGGATCATCTTCGACGCGACGGTCATCCGTGCCCTGCTCGTGCCAGCCCTGATGCGACTGTTCGGCGATGCCAACTGGTGGATGCCTAGGTGGACGAGCACCGTTCTTCGCATCCCGCCCCGGGGGCCGACACCGAAGCCTGCGGCGGAGAGCCTCTAGCGCCGCGCTGCGAAGACGAATGCTCGAAGCGGCGCCCGGAGCGGTTGGTCTCCGAGCTCAGCGGCCAGGTTCGTTGCGAGCTCAGCCTCGATCTCCGGGACGGCCGACGCGTCCCTCGCCAGGATCGCGTCGTGGATCGGATTGCCCTCGATCAGGCCTCGCGCTGCATCCGCTGCGCTGGGACTCTCGCCGGTTCCCTCGACCGGCACCCACTCGACGTCGCGAAAGCCGGCCTCGCTGAGCAGCGCGGCGACCCGGTCGGGCTCGTGCAGCGAGTACGGCATCGTGTAGAACTGCGGCGGGTCGGCAGGGAAGAACGCGGCGACGGTCTCGTGCGTGATCCGAGGAGCGGGGTTGCGCTCGATGCCGTCCCAGACGTTGAGCAGGAAGAGCCCGCCCGGCCGCAGGACTCGGAACGCCTCTTTCGTCCCAGCAAGCTTGTCCGGGAAGAACATCAAGCCGAACTGGCAGACGACGGCGTCGAACGACCCGTTGTCGGCGGGCAGGCTCGTCGCGTCGGCGACCTGCCACGCGAGTCGAGGGTCATCGCCGATCCGGCTCCGCGCGTGCTCCACCATCGCCTCGTTCAGGTCGGTGGCGAGCACCGAAGCGCCCGCCGGGAGCCGGCGGACCAGCCGCTCGGTGACGATGCCGGTGCCGCAGGCTGTCTCCAGCACGTCGATCTCACCCGACGGGAGTCGTTCGACGAGATCATCCGCGAACCCGTGGAAGAGCAGCGGGCCGAGGTAGCGGTCGTAGAACGCCGGGATCGAGCCGGTGAACTCCGCGTCCCCGCTGGCCATGGCGGATCCTACGGGAGGCTTGATGTGAGATGGGCGTGTGTCTGGGGAGCCGCCTGCACCAAGGAGCGTGGTTGAGGCGGCCGCGATCCGCCGTGTGCAGGCCCTCATCCAGGCGTGCGGCCGTATCACATCAAGGCTCTAGGTCTTCCGCCGCGCCGTCAGGTAGTACGTGTCGATCCAGGCCGGATCGTCGACATTCCAGCCGGCCCTTAGCGCGAGTTCCGTCGCGAGCGCGACCGATGCCGGGAAGGTCGAGATCGGCGACAGTCGGTGGTCTGCAGCCTCGCCACCGGGAGCGCGAAGCACGGGCGCTCCGAGCATCCTGCAGATCTCCTCGGCCTCCTCGATCAGCGGGTCGCCGAGGGTCGGCAGGCTGAGGACGAGGTGCTGGGGCAGGAGCGCGGTCATCGCCGCAGTCGCGCCCTCGCGCGTCTCGACTCCCTCGCAGGGAACCCTCGCCACCTCTTTCACGAGGAGCGCGTTCTCGAGCGCGGCAGCCCAGCCCGCGCCGGTTCCAAAGGTGATCGCGGCGGTCGGCAGCTCGATCCCGGGGAACTCCTCGGATGCCCAGGCCAGCGTCGCGTCGGTGGCATGCGCACAGACATCGGGCGCCGTTCGGACGAGGGCAGAGACCGACGAGTCGCCGGCGGCGCGGGCCCAGATCTCGAGGCAAGCGAGAACGGCGCCGCAGAACGCCTGGGTGTGCGTGACCGCGCGCTGGTTTGGGATGGAGACGAGCGCGCGAGCGTCCGCAGCCTGCCCCAAGGTCGACTCGGGCGACGCGGTGACCACGGCGAAGGGCCGCGGGAAATCGGCTGACTCGACGGCCTCGATCACGTCGCGAAACTCTCCCGAGGACGAGATCGCGAGGAGCACATCGCCGTCGCGCCAGCGGAAGGCGCCCTTCGCGAGGAGCCCGCCCGGGATGGCCACGACCTCGACCGGGTAGCGCTCGCCCGTCATTGCCACGAGCCAGAGCGCCTGGGCGACGTAGTAGGACGCGCCGTTCCCGCTCGTCACGATTCGCCGAACGCCGTCTCTCGTGAGGAGCCTCGCGACGTCGTCGAATCCTTCTCCGGCGTCGAGCGTCGCAGCGAGGCTCTCTGGCATCTCGGCGGTGTCACGCCAGAGCCCGGTCGTGGTCATGTCCCCGTGCACTTAGTGCCCCATTCCGGAAATACGGCGCGCCCTGGCGGCTGCAAAGCTGCGCCGTTCTGCGTCCTCGGTCGCGCCCATATGACGTGCATATGGGCGTTCCCTGCGTCCTTGCCCGGCTTGCTTTTCGCTCGCCAGGATCATCACCGACCTTCCGAAACGGAGCACTAGTCCTCCAGTCGTCGTCGTTCGACACGTTTCGCAATCGTCTTGACGGACTTGGCATCGACCTTTCCGGGATGGAGGCGGCTGAGCTTGTCGACAGCGGCAGCCGTGCCGACGGCGACAGCATCGGTCAGCTCGCCTCCCGCGGCGAGCGTGGCCGCGACCCCGCCGACGAGGGCGTCACCACAGCCGACGGCGTTCACGATGGCGTCAGCCTCCGCTCTGAAATGCCAGCAATCGCCCGATTCGAGCGCCAGGACCGACCCGTCCCGGCCGGCGGTCACGAGGGCGTTGCGCGCACCGCGGTCGATCAGCAGACGCCCGAGATGGGCAAGCGCTCGTGGTTCCGTCGCTTCCGGCTCGCCGAGGAGCGCCGCAGCCTCGACGGCGTTCGGTGCGACCAGGGTTGGCCCGGCCGAGAGCGCCGCCACCAGTGAGGCGCCCGATGTGTCGACGACCATCGCAGCGCCGGCGGCCCGTGTACGCTCC
>JBBQXH010000375.1:0-2835 GCA_038209835.1 Gaiellales bacterium
AAGACCGGAGCCCCATCCCGAACAGACAGGGTCGCCAAGTACAACCAGCTCCTGCGCATCGAAGCGGCGCTCGGCGGGCGCGCCACGTTCCCCGGAGCCGGCGCGTTCGCTCGGGGCGCCCGGTAGCTCATCGCTAGTCTCAGGTCTGTGGAACCCGGCCGGCGACGCACGAAGATCGTCTGTACGGTCGGGCCCGCCTCGGCGAGACCGGAGATCGTCGACCGGCTGGTCGAGGCCGGGATGGACGCAGCCCGACTCAACTTCTCCCACGGCTCCCACGCCGATCATGCTCTGAGCGCGCGGCTCGTCAGGGACGCACAGGCGCGTGCCGGCCGACCGCTGGCGCTGATCGCCGACCTCCAGGGCCCGAAGCTGCGAATCGGCGAGCTCGTCGCGTCGCGTTTCCTGGCAAAGGGTGAGACGGTGACGATCGCGGGCGAGGGATCTGCCTCGCATGGCGAGTTACCGATCGCGCCCGCGGTGCTCTCTGCGGTGCTACAGCCGGGTAACGCCGTCATGATCGACGACGGCCTCGTGCGGCTCCAGGTGGACGAGGTGAGTGGGGGCCGCGCGAACTGCACCGTCGAGGTCGGAGGCGAGGTGTGCGCGCACAAGGGTGTCAACGTGCCCGGCGTTCCGATCCCGATTCCGTCGCTGACCGAGAAGGATCTTCGCGACCTCGCGTTCGCGCTCGAGCTCGGCGTCGATTTTGTCGCGCTCTCCTTCGTTCGCTCGGTCGATGACGTGCGTGGTCTCAGGGAGCGGCTCCATGCGTCGGGCGCCGTGACGAGCGTGATCGCGAAGATCGAGAAGGCAGAGGCGCTCGGCGACATGAGCGCGATCATCGAGGCCTCGGACGCCGTGATGGTGGCGCGAGGCGACCTCGGCGTCGAGATCGGGCCCGAGCAGGTTCCGCTGGTGCAGAAGCAGGTGATTCTCTCTGCGCTCGAGCACGGGAAGCCGGCGATCACGGCGACGCAGATGGTCGAGTCGATGCTGACGCGTCCCGAGCCCACGCGTGCCGAGGCGTCCGACGTTGCGACCGCGATTCTCGACTGCACCGCAGCGGTGATGCTCTCCGGCGAAACCGCGGTCGGGCGCTATCCGGTCGAGAGCGTGCTCGCGATGGATCGGATCGCGCGCGCGGTCGAGCCCAGTCTCGGCTACCGCCACGAGCTCTCGCGTACGGCGGAGCAGCCCTTCCCGACGGTGCGTGACGCGATCACGAACGCCGCGTGCGACATCGCCGAGGTGCTTTCGGCGGAGGCGATTCTCGTCCCGACGTTCTCGGGGAAGACGGCCTCGGGGGTTGCGAGGCACAGGCCGCGTCGTCCCATCGTGGCGGCCTCCCACAGGAGGGAAGCCCTGCAGCAGATGGCGCTCGAGTGGGGCATCGTCCCCTGTGAGATCGACGAGAGCCCCGACGTCGAGCACCTTTGGGCCCGAACGCTCGAGGCAGCGCGCGAGACAGGCCTCGTGATGCCTGGCGATCGGGTCGTGATCACGGCGGGAAGCGCCGTCAATCTGCCGGGAACGACGAACCTGATCAAAGTCGAGACTGCCTAACTCCTTCGGAGGAGGTGACACGGCGGGGGCGAACGGGATCCCGTGGCGCGCTCCCCCCGAGCCTCCCGCCGGTCCTTCGCGATCCTGCGATTGCTCGGCGTTGCCGTCGTCCTCGCGATTGCGATCGGCTACGTCCAGCCGGTTCGTGCCTATTTCAGCGCGAAGTCCGATGTGGCCGTGCACCGGGCGGAGAAGGCGGCGCTCGTGCGCAAGCAGCAGACGCTGAAGCAGCGCCTGGCGCTCGCCGGGACGGCCGAGTTCGTCGAGCGCGAGGCGCGGCGGATTGGTCTCGTCAAACCGGGCGAGCGGCTCTTCATCGTTGGGGGTGTCGAAGGCTGGAAGCGCTCGCACGTACGATGACACCGTGGACGATCGGGCAGTCGTGTCCTGGCAGCTCGGGCGACCCGTTCGCGCCCTGCGCCGCGTGGCCGTCCGGTGTCCCTACGGCTTCCCGGCCGTCACGGAACAGGAACCCCATGCCGACGACGGGACGCCCTTCCCGACGACCTTCTGGCTGACGTGCCCGTGGCTCGTGGCCTCGGTTTCTCGGCTCGAGGCGGGCGGAGGAGTCGGGCGCTGGTCCACGGCAGCGGAAGCCGATCCACTCCTGGCCGAGAGTCTCGACCGAGCCACTGCAGAGCAGCGACGCCTCCGTCCCGAGCTCGAGGGCGGCATCGGCGGAAGCAAGAACCCGGGCCGCTTGAAGTGCCTGCACGCGCACGTCGCCTTCGCACTTGCTCGGCCGGAATACGAGCTCGGCGAGCGGATCGCAGCCGAAGCCGGAGAGCCTTGGTGTCCTGACGGACGCTGCGGGGAAGCGAAGTAGAGGATGCTCGATAGCGCCCGCTACCAGTGGGAGGAGGGAAACCGTCGCCTGACCCGCGAGGCCTCTGACGTCGTTCGCTACCGTCAGCTCTGCGACCTCGTGGACGCTGTCTACGCCGAGCTTCGCCGTCGGATCGGCCAGCACTTCACGCTCGCGCAGCTGGCGGCGGTGCACGGGCGTGCGGAGGACTGGGTTCGCGAGATCGTGCGAGACGAGCTCCCTCCGTCTCCGCGGGTCGGGATCGCAGATGCGGCGCTCGTACAGGACGCGGCGTTCTTCGTCTACGCGCGCGGAGCGGGCGACTACCGCCCTTAAGCCTGGATCGCCCTTTGGCGGGGGCGGCGCCTCCCGCCCGAACCGCCCGGCCGCGTCCCGCCCCGGCGCCGGCCGCGCTGGCGGGGCGGCGGGGCCTCCCCCCGGTCGGTGCGCGGCCAGGAGGCCCG
>JBBQXH010000376.1:0-2810 GCA_038209835.1 Gaiellales bacterium
GCTCAATGTTCCGCGTCCGGATCGACGAACCGATACCCGGCAGAGGGCTCGGTCAGTAGATATCGCGGGTTCGTGGGATCGTCCTCGATCCGCCGTCGAAGCCGTGAGACGTAGACGTGGACGTAATGGAGCTCGTTCTGGTAGGCGAGCCCCCAGACCTCCCGAAGGATCATCTGGGGCGTGAGCAGCCGGCCCTCGTTTCGGACCAGGAGAGCCAGAAGGCCGTACTCATGCGGTGTCAGGTGAATTGCCTCGCCGCTCCGTGAGACGGAACGTTTGTCGAGGTCGACCCGCAGCTCGCCCAGCTCGACGACGGGGGTACCCGGTAACTCCGCTCGGCGCAGCACGGCCCGGAGCCGGGCGAGCAGCTCGCCGACCGCGAACGGCTTGGTCACGAAGTCGTCCGCCCCCGCGTCGAGCGCGTCGATCTTCTCGTCCTCGTCGCCAACCACCGAGATGACCAGGATGGGCGCAGCCGTCCAAGTGCGGAGCTCTCTGCAGACCTCCGTCCCGCTCTGATCCGGCAGCACGAGATCGAGGACGACTGCGTCGGGCGGCATGAGAGCGGCGCGCGCGAGCGCCTCCTCGCCCGTGGTCGCCGTCTCGACCTTGTACCCAGCACCCGTGAGGATCGTCTCGAGTGCGCGGAGAATTTGCGGCTCGTCGTCGACAGCGAGGATGCGCGCGGCAGTCACAGCGCCACGTCAACGGGGTCTGCAGCCGCCTGAATTGCGACCACAAAGGCCGCCCCACCGGTCGTTGCGGGTTCCGCCCAGAGCCTGCCGCCGTTTGCCTCGACGAAGCCACGGGCGATCGCGAGCCCCAGTCCCGCGCCCTGGCTGCCGGAAGCCGAGGATCTCCGCCTGAAGGGCTCGAACACGGATTCCCACTCGCCACTGGGAAGGCCTGGGCCCTGGTCGACGACCCGTATCGCCACCTCGTCGCCGCGCCATTCCGCGTCGACCACGACCCGAGCGGGTGGTGGCGAGAACTTCAACGCGTTCTCGAGGAGGTTGACGAGCGACCGCTCGAGCTGGACCCCGTCGACGCGGACGAGAGGCAGCCGCGGCGGCAGCGTGACGTCGAGGCGGCGCTGTGGCGCTGGAATCTGGGTGATGGCTCGCTCGAGGAGTCCCTCGACGGTCTCGAGCCGCAGACGGGGATGGGCTGCGCCGGCCTCCAGTCGAGAAAGGTCGAGGAGGTTCCGGACCATGCGGTCGAGCCGCTCCGTCTCGAGCAGCGCCGTGTGGACGAGGTCGCTCCGCTGCTCGTCGTCGAGAGCGAGGCTCGGGTTCTCGAGGCCTCCCAGCACCGCCCTGATCGCCGTGAGCGGTGAGCGAAGGTCATGGCTGACTGACCGAAGGAGTGCGGTCTTCAGGGAGTCGCTTCGTCGAAGCGCCTCGGCCTCCAGCGCCTCATGCGCGAGCCGCTCTCGATCGAGGGCGAACCCGAGCACCGACGCGAGGGCGGGGAGGAATCGCTCGGAGGCCGCGGCCTGCGGATCGGTTCCCGGGGGCAGGATCAGCGTCCCGATGCGGCGGGTCCCGGCGAACAACTCGACCGGGATGTCGCGGGCGGATACGACCGGGGCCTCGCCGAGCACGATACGGGCGAACGGCAGGCCCATGACGCGGGCGGTCGCATCACCCGCCCGCTCCAGCTCGGCCTCCACGGTCGCACCCGCGAGGAGTGTGGTGGAGAGCTCCGCCAGAAGCGCCGCCTCCCGTTCGCGCTGCTCCGCCTCCCGAGCACGGCGGCGGGCCCGCGACGCGAGGTCGCTCGCCAGCAACCCACTGACGACATAGACGGCGAAGACGAGCCAGTTTTCGCCTCCGTGCAAGGTTAGCTCGAAGGTGGGAGGGATGAACGCGAAGTTGAAGACCACCATGCTCCCGAGCGACACCGCGATGGCCCACGCTCGGCCGAACAGGACGGCGACGGGAAGCACCGCGAGGACGTAGAGCGCGCCCAGGCTCAGCGTCGGTGCGAGGTTCTCGAGAAGGTAGACGAGCCCGGTGACCGCGGCGACGGCGAGCAGGCTCACCGACAGCGCCGTGACCGTCCGGTGACGGCGAATGCCGGCTCCGTACGCCCGGAGGTTCCGGACGACGACGTTCACACTCGTAGGCTAGCGCGGAGGGGCGAGCTCGAGGAGCTCGCGTAGATACCCGTCCAGCTGCTGCTGGGTTGACTCGGTCATCTCCCAGGCCCAGTGGCCCCAGGGGCTGCCCACGACGCGAAGCTCGCCTCCCGGGATCAGCCGTAGCTCGGCTTCGCAATCGGCGACCGGAAACAGGCTGTCGTTCGAGAAGGGGATCACGAATGTCCGCGCGGTGATCCTGCCGAGCGCGGCGGCGAGATCCCCGCTTGCGTGGCGCGACACGTCGAACGTCCGCCATTTGCGGCACTGGCAGACGAGATTGTTCGGATCCATCGTCGCGAGGTCGTCCTCGAAGAGCCTCCGGACTAGGTCGTCGACCGACGAGAAGCCCGCGTCTCGCCAGGCCTCACTGCGGTACAGCTCGGTCGAGAGACCGTTCGCCGCCCACACGTGGGCGTGGCGCCTGAGCCCGTCCTCCCGGTTCGGCTCCTCCTCGATCGCCTCCTCCGCGAAGCGCAGGACGAGTGCGTTGTAGGCCGTCGTGCGGGCGTTCCCCGCGATTGCCGCTAGGCGCTCGACCATCTCCGGGTAGCGAACCGCCCACTCGTATGCCTGCTGCGCTCCCATCGAGAAGCCCAGCACGAGCGCGAGCCGGTCGATCCCGATGTCCTCGGTGACGAGCCGGTGCTGCGCGGTGACGTCGTCACCG
>JBBQXH010000377.1:0-2789 GCA_038209835.1 Gaiellales bacterium
GCCTCGCACTCCGGTCGGATCCCGGTCGTCGACGGCGGGGAGGTGGTCGGCGTCGTGGCCCGGGGGGATCTCCTCCGTGCCCTCGGAGAGATGCCGATCGAGGGGGCGCCGAGCGCTCCGGCCAGAAACCTCGAGTCGGAGCTTCTCGCACTCCACGATCTCCAGCCCGTGTTCGAGGCGGTGCAGGCTCTCAGCGAGCACGTGGAGGGCGTCTACCTCGTCGGCGGCGCGGTTCGGGACGTCCTGCTCAGCGAGCCCGGATTCGACGTCGACATCGCGGTCGAGGGAGACGGCATCGCGTTTGCGCGTGCGTTGACGCAAGCCCTCGGCGGCCGAGCCGTGCCGCACGAGAAGTTCGGGACCGCGGTTGTGGTCTGGGACGAAGGGCTGGTCGACGTCGCCACGACGCGCACTGAGTTCTACGAGGAACCGGCAGCCTTGCCGACTGTCGAGGCTGCCCCGATTCGGCAGGACCTCTACCGCCGTGACTTCACGATCAACGCGATGGCCGTGTCGCTTCGCGGCGAGGACTTCGGCCGGCTCGTCGACTTCTTCGGCGGCCTGACCGATCTCGGGGCAGGCGTCATCCGCGTCCTGCACAACCTCTCCTTCATCGACGACCCGACCCGGATCTTCCGTGCGATCCGGTACGAGAACCGCTACGGCTTCCGGATGGACGGCCACACCGTCGCGCTCGCCCGGGCCTGCATCGACATGGGGCTCGTCGGCGAGCTCTCGTCCGCTCGCCTCCGCGACGAGCTGGAGCTGCTCCTCGACGAGCACGCCGTGGGAGACGCCGTACTGCGGCTGGGCGAGCTCGGCCTCGCCGCTGCGATCCACCCGCACCTCTCAGCCGACGTCGAGACGGTCGCGCTGCTGGAACGTGTGGATGCGCTGCGCGAGCGCTTCGCGCCCTCGTCTCCGCGCTGGCGGCTCCGGCTGGCCGTCCTTGCCCGCCGCCTGCCGCCGGATGAGCTCTACGACTGGTTCTCCCGGCTCCGACTCCGCCGGCGGGACGGGGAGGACATCGCCGACGCTGTCGTCGTCTCGGCCAAGCTCGTCCAGCGCCTCGAGCTCGCGAGCCAGCCTGCCGAGGCCCGCCGGATGATCGACCCGCATGCCCCCGACGGTGCGCTGCTCGCGCTGGCGCTCGCGCCTCAGGGGATGGCCGCGGGGTGGCTCGAGCGCTACTTCCAGGAGCTGCGCGCCGTCCGGCTCGAGATCTCGGGTGGCGACCTGGCAGAGCTCGGCCTCGCCGAGTCTCCGAGGGTGGGGGAAGTGCTGGACGAGCTCCTGCGCCGCAAGCTGAACGGCGAGCTCGAAGACCGCGCCGCGGAGCTCGACGCGGCCAGGGCGCTGATCGGAGCCTGAACAGATGCAGCTTCTCGACTGGGTCGCGCCGGGCCCGTACCGCGTTGCCTTCTCGACACGGATCGGCGGAGTGAGCGAGCGGCCGTTCAACTCGCTGAACATCGGCCGCTCGACCGACGACGAGACGGCACACGTGATCGAGAATCGACGGCGGCTCTGCGCGGCCGTGGGCGCCGATCCCGAGATCGCGACGATGGCGTGGCAGCAGCACGGGAACCGCGTCGTGCCGGCCGCGGCGACGGGCATCCTCGGCGAGACCAACCGCTTCGAGCGCTGCGACGGCCTCTGGACCGACCGGCCGGGCCTCGCAATGGGCCTGATCACGGCGGATTGCCTTCCGATCGCGATCTGCCGGGCGGACGGGACCCCGGCGCTCTGCATCCTCCACGCCGGGTGGAAGGGGCTCCTCGCCGGAATCGTCGAGGCCGGCGTCGGTGCCCTCGGCGGGGGGAAGCTGGCGGCCGCGGTGGGACCGGGGATCGGACCGTGCTGCTACGAGGTCGGCGAGGAGGTCTCGAGACCCTTCCGCGCAGCGTTCGGAGACGACGTGGTCGACGGCTCGAATCTCGACCTGTGGGCGGCGGCGGAGCGCGCTCTCTCCGACGCGGGCTGCGACGAGATCGAGCGGACCGATCTCTGCACATCGTGCAATCCGGAGCTGTTCTTCTCGCATCGTCGTGATCGCGGACGGACGGGGCGCCAGGGCGTCATCGCCTACGTCCTGACGGGGCTGTAGCCTGTTGCAGCTGTACCATTCGGCCTGAGAAATGGGTCTCAAGAACGTCTGGAATCGGTCGCTCGTCTACTTCGGCATCGCCGAAGACGACGACTACTGGGATGAGGAGTACTCGGCCGAGGATTCGCTCGAGCGCTCGTATGCCGACCGGCCAAACGTTCGCCGCCTGCACTACGCGCGACGAGGTGGACAGCAGGAGGATTTCGACGACTGGTCGGAGCCGGAGGCGACGGAGCCGGTTCCCGTGGCGGCGGCGCCCTCCTCGCGCCCGTCGATGCTTGGCGGCCGTCGCGCCGCCAAGGCGGAGCGCGCGCCGCTCGAGGCAGTCGCGTCTCCGATTCCCGCCTCGGCGTCGCAGCGGGTTCATCTCGTCATTCCCCGGAGCTTCAATGACGCCCAGGCGATCGCCGACAAGTTCAAGGAGTCCGTCCCGGTGATCCTCAACCTCCAGAGCGCGGACGCCGAGCTCGCCAAGCGGCTCATCGACTTCTCGAGTGGGCTGACCTACGCGCTCAACGGGGGAATGCAGCGCGTCGCGGACAAGGTCTTCCTCCTGACGCCGCGGAACGTCGAGGTGTCAGCGGAGGAGCGTGCGCGGATGCTCGAGCGCGGCTTCTTCAACCAGGCCTAGCCCCTGAACCTTTGAGTTCCGCCTGAGCGCCGTCGCAACCACAGGAACGTC
>JBBQXH010000378.1:0-2788 GCA_038209835.1 Gaiellales bacterium
CCGAGAACGTCGCGCCGCGCAGCGCGGTCGAGCAGCGGTGCTCGGGGGGCTGCGCCGGGATCCTCGGGATGACGGTGAGGAGCAGTTCCCTGAGCCTCGCCAGGTTGTCCTGGAAGACGGCGATCACGGCCTCGTTCGAGACGGGTTCGTCACCGGTGTCGACCCCGACGTCGTGGTCGGTGACCATCGACACGTTCGCGTAGCAGAGCTCGAGCTCGCGGGCGAGGTGGCACTCGGGGTAGGCGGTCATGTTGATCACGTCCCAGCCGGCAGCCTGAAACCACGCCGACTCCGCACGGGTCGAGAAGCGGGGCCCCTGGATGACGACGACAGAGCCGCCATCCCGCACGCGGATGCCGAGCTCCCGGCCGGCTGCCACGAGGAGCCCGCGGAGATCGTCGCAGTACGGGTCGGCCGACGACACGTGGGTCGTGATCGGGCCGTCGTAGAACGTGTCCGCCCGTCCCCGGGTTCGATCGACGAACTGGTCGCAGACGACGAACTCGCCGAGTTCGAGCTCGGTCTTGAGCGCGCCGACGGCGCAAGGGCCGATGATCCGCCTCACACCCAGCGCCTTCATCGCCCAGACATTCGCGCGGTAGTTGATCCGGTGAGCCGGAATCTCGTGCTGAAGGCCGTGGCGGGCGATGAACGCGACGGGCGTTCCCTCGACACTGCCGACCGCCGCCGGGCCGGAAGGGGCGCCGTACGGCGTCTCGACGTCGATCTCCTCGACGTCGTCCAGGAAGCGGTAGAAGCCCGAGCCGCCGAAGACACCGACTTCAGGCGTCCGCATCGGTCTCTGCGGCGGCCTTCGCGTAGGCGAGCTGGAGGTTCGCGACCGACGCGTTGAAATCACGGATCAGCTCGGGCGGGACGACCTCCTCGAGGACCGGCGTGAGTGAGCTCATCGTCTCGATCGCCATGCGGGCCTGATCGAGGTTCCGATCGATCTTCGTCTCCGCCGTGAGCCCGAGCGATCGGTAGCCGATCGACGAGACAGTGACGATCGTCTGGATGAGGACGTCCTCGACCCTGACCTTCTTCAGCTCCTCGGCGAGTGCGCGAGCGAGTTCCTCCTCGTCCTCAGCCACGGGTCACCTGGAGCGCGACGTCTCGCGTTCGCTCGACCTGCTCGGCGTAGATCTCCGCGAGCGTCGCACCCTGCTCGAAGCGGGTGATCTGGCGCTCGGCGGCGTTCGCGCGCGGCACGGACAGCTCTCCTGCGATCCCGAGCTCCTCGGCGACGGGGAGCACCCACTCGACGAGCTCCTGAAGCGCGTCGCGCGCCGGCCGGACGACGTCAGTCCCGAGCCGGATGAGGCTGCCCGGCAATCCCCAGCGGATCGCGCGCCAGAGGTTCTCCTCGATCAGCCGGTGAGGGTGGATCTCGAGCGGCTCGCCCTCGTCGACGGCGCGGGCAATCCGACCGGTCAACGCGTAGATCAGCGCGACGAGCGCACGTGCCTCGCTCAGCTCGGGCTGGGCGTCGCAGATTCTGATCTCGACAGTCGGAAACGCGAGATGCAGGCGAACGCTCCACCAGAGCTGCGTGTGCTCGGTCACCGAGCCCGTCCCGTAGAGGAACCGCAGGAACGCTTCGTACTCGGCCCAACTCTCGAAGGCGTCAGGGATCCCGCAACGCGGGAACATCCGCGTGAAGATCTGCGTGCGGGCCGTGTGAAGGTGCGTGAAGAGGCTCTCGACGAAGGGCGAGCTCGCCGACAGCGCGAGCAGGTCCGGCAGATAGGAGCGCAGGGCGTTGCAGACCGCGACGGCCCGGTCGGCTCCCCTGATGCCGATGTGCACATGCAGCCCGAACGTGTTGTTCCGCCACACGACGTAGCGGAGCAGCTCGTCGTTCGAGCGGTAGTGCGGTGTGTCGATGATCGTCTGGTCCTGCCATGGGCTCCACGGATGCGCTCCCGTCGCTCCGAGAGCGATGCCCTGACGGTCGGCGAGCGCAAGCAACTGCGCGCGCCGTTCGGCGAGCGCGGCGGCGGCTTCCTCGAACGACTCACAGCGACCCGTGCGGACCTCGACCTCGGACGAGATCAGCTCGCCGACGAGGTGCGGCTCGAGCTCGGTCCCGCGCGCAGCTGCCTCGAGATCGAGGAAGCGGCCCGTCAGCCCGAGCGATATCGGGTCGAGGACGGCGAACTCCTCCTCGACCGCAATGGTCAGGTCCTTCCCGTTCTCGAACTGCTCACGCGCGAGCGTGATCTGCTCGTCGGCGCTCAGCCGCTGGGCGTCTCCCATCCCGCCGAAAGTATCAGAGCTGCGATCCGCTCCCAACTCCAGTGGGACACAGCCGCTTGGCGAGCCGCGTCGCTGAGCCGCCGGTGGTCGTCTGGAGCGAGCGCGAGGATCGTCCCGAGCTTCTCGACGAGGTCGTCGACGTCCCCGCTCTCGAAGCTCGCCAGGTTCCGGTACTCGGGCGGATACTCGGCCTCGAGGCCGGCCGCGACCTCGGCGAGGCCCGAATGGCGAGCTACGAGCGGAGGCGAGCCGCACGAGGCGCCCTCGGCCGCCACCATCCCGAACGCCTCCGGGAAAACCGACGGTACGACGTTCGCGTCGGAAAGCGCGAGCAGATGGTGGAGATGACGGTGCTCGAGCGGGCCGGTGAACAGCGCCCGCACGCCGAGCTCCTTGGCCTGAGCCTCGAGCGGGCCGCGCTCGTCGCCGAACCCCACGATCACCCCGCGCGAATCGAGCCGCGCGAGCGCCTCGACGGCCGCGGCCTGCAGGGCTCCGCTCGACTGCGGCACCAGCAGCGCTGCCAAAG
>JBBQXH010000379.1:0-2763 GCA_038209835.1 Gaiellales bacterium
CTCGTCGATGACGAGCAGCGTTCCGGTCTCGCGCGTGACGCGGCGAAGGCCCTCGTGAAAGCCCGGGTCGGGCAACACGATGTTGAGGTTCGTCATGGCTGGCTCGGTGAGGACGCACGCGATGTCTCCCAGCTCGAGGGCGGTGCGGACGGCATCGAGGTCGTTGAACTGCACGAGTGCGGCGCGGGCGGTGGCGTCGACGCCGAAGTATTCGGGCTGCACGTCACCGCCCTCGAGGACGACGAGCGTGTCCTCGGCATGGCCGTGGTACTTCCCGTCGAACATGAGTACCTTCGGCCGACCGGTCACGTGGCGCGCCAGCCGGATCGCCTCGACGTTCGCGGTCGTGGCCGAGAGCGTGAACTGCCAGAAGGGAAGCCCGAAGCGCCGGCACAGCTCGCCCGCGACCCAGATCGAGTCCTCGGTCGGGAGAAGCAGCTGGACTCCCGAGGCAGCCTGGGCGGCGATCGCTCGCACGACCGGCTCGGGTGTGAATCCGCAGAACGCGCTCGCGTCGGCGATGTTGAAGTCGAGGTACTCGTGACCGTCGACGTCGGTGAACCTCGGCCCGCTGGCCGCCGCGGCGAAGATCGGAGGGTGATCCCAGAGCCTGGCCATCCAGCTCATCGGGACGCCGTACGGCATGACCTCACGCCCCTCCTCGACCAGCGCCCGTGAGCGAGGGCGGGACTCGGCGAAGCGCGCGTCCTCGCGCTCGCGAAGCTCTGCCATGCGGCCGGCCGGCACGCTCACGAGCGCAAGGCTATACGGTGTCCGGGGGCACTATCATGGTCCCATGCGAGCGACCGCCCTCAACCACGTCAGCATCCCGGCGACCGACGTCGAGCGCTCGTGTCGCTTCTACCAGGACGTGTTCGCGATGGAGCGGCTCGCCGCCCCGAACTTCGGCTTCGCGGTCGCCTGGCTCCGGCTCGGCGATCTCGAGCTGCACCTCTACCACGTCGATGAGCAGCCCGGTCGGACATACCAGCACCTCGGGTTCGAGGTCGACGACTTCGAGGCGTGCTACATCCGGCTGAAGGAGCTCGAGCTCTTCGAGGAGGCTCCGCGCTTCAGGAACCTGTACGAGCTGCCCGGAGGCGAGGTGCAGATGTACTTCCGCGATCCGGACGACAACCTGCTCGAGGTCGACTGGCCCGACGTGTCGACCCTCGACCGGTCGGTCTTCGGCGACGACCTGAAGCTCCTGGCCGACGTGTTTCCGCAGAGCGAGGAGAACCTGCGCGCCTCGCTCTTCCTCCGCGCCCGTGAGTCCGCCCGCGCATGAGCTCGCTGGGCTTGCTCCACGTCACGAACGGTGACGTGGTCGCAGGCCTGATCGGCGAGGACGCGGTCGTTCCCTGGCGGGACGTCCTGCACGAGGGTCCCGTCCCCGGAGATCTGACAACCGGAGGGCTCCGTTTCGTGCGGGCCCGCTTTCTCGCCTCCTGTGGGTGGGTCGACGAGGAGAAGGCTCTGGTGGACATGCGCGACCGCGACGAGGCTGTCGCCAAGGCGGAGGACTTCGTCCTCTGGTTCGAGCGCGACCTCTACGACCAGCTCCAGCTCCTCCAGGTTCTCGATCGGCTCCATGGCAGGCCGGCACGGATCGTCGACCTGGGCGAGCCCGCGGGCCCGCCGGACCTCGCCGCGAAGCCCATGCCGGTGACGCGTGCGCAGGAGACGCTCGGACGGCGGGCCTGGAAGGCGTTCCGCGCGCTCGAGCCGAGCGAGATCGAGCGCGTCGTCTCCGGCGGCACCGATGCGCTGCCGTTCCTCGGCCCCGCGCTCGTACGGCACCTCGAGCAGTTTCCTTCGGTCACGGACGGCCTGTCGAGGACGGAGCGGACGATCCTCCGAGCAGTCGAGGGCGGCGCAGGCACCCGGACGGAGATCTTCGAGGCCCAGTCGGCCTCCGAAGAACGGCCGTTCATGGGAGACAGCGCGCTCTGGCTCCATCTGGGTTGGCTGCTCGAAGGGCGCACGCCGCTTCTCGCTGACCGTGGCGAGGTCGAGCTCACGCCTGCCGGTCGTGACGTCCTCACCGGTCGCGGCGACGCCGTTGCGCTAAACGGCATCGACCGTTGGCTCGGCGGCGTGCGGCTCCAGGGCGACGAGGCGCGCTGGCGGTGGGACCCCTCAGCTAGCCGAATCCGAGCGAGATGATGCCCCGCTCGATCAGCCGCTGCGTGAACGCCGGCGCGGGGAGCAGCTTCACCCCGTACGCATCTCGCAGGAACCACTCGAAGTAGACGAATACGCTCGACTTGACCGCGTTGATCTTCTCGAGCCGCGCGAGATCGTAGACGGCGAGGCGGCTTCGCAGGTCGGCATCCGCCGCGAATGACTCGACGAGGGCGTCGAGCTCGCTCTCGATGTCGCCGATCAGCATCGTCGGCTCCTCACGGGTGATGTGTTCGAGGCCCGTGAAGCCGGTCCGAAGCTCGAGGGTGCTCGTCTCGCGGCGCCAGCGGGCGACCAGCCGTGCCGGCTCGGCCTCCACCACGTCGACGTCGTCGAGCTCGTCCCGGCAGTGACGCGCGAAGGCGTCGAGGACTTCAGCCTGAGTCACCGTCCGTGTTGCCCACACGATTTCGCGGTCGACTGCGTCCGGAGTCATCGCGTCTCCATCATCGCACCGAGGGTTCCGGCGGTGAGGTCGTCGAATGCGAGGTGAAGGCCGCCAGCCGCCGAGGCGAGGCCTGGAGCGCAGCTCATTGACGCGCTCTGGGACGGTGTGGCATCTGCGACGACGAACCCGAT
>JBBQXH010000380.1:0-2729 GCA_038209835.1 Gaiellales bacterium
CTCCGCCGACGACGATCACGTCATGCATGGCGCATGTCTACACGATCGCGCCGGCGAAGGGCTGAGGCTTGATGTGGATTGACCGTACGTCTGAATGAGGGCGCTGCACGAGCGGATCGCGGCCGCCTCGATCGGCACCAAGGCCACCAGCCTTGCCACCGATCGAGTCGACCCCGCTCCGTGGTGCAGGCGGCTCCCCAGACCCACGCCCATTCCACATCAAGCCTCTGGTAGCGCTCAGCTCGCGGTGGGAGTCGCTCCGAGGTCGGCGAGGGCCTCGTCGAATGTCTCGACCGGAACGATCTTCAGGACGTTGCTGTAGCGCTTCGCCTCGTCATAGTTCCCTTGCGGGACGATGAACACGTCTGCTCCGGCCTCCTTCGCTCCGATGGCCTTCTGCTTGATGCCGCCGATGGGCTCGACCGAGCCATCGAGGCCGAGCTCGCCGGTGGCGACGATCCGGCGCCCCTTGTCCACATCCGGCCCGAGCTGATCCACGATGTCGAGTGCGAACGCAAGTCCGGCCGAGGGCCCGATGATCGACCCGGCATCGATCTTGATGGAGATCGGGAGGTCGATCGAGGCCGCCTGGTCAACGAGGACGCCGATCACGGCTCGGGCTGGGTCGTCCTCGGCGGCTTTCGTTTCGAGTGTCACCTGTTTCGTCCCGCCCGAGCGGCGGTACTCGATTGCGACGGGGCTACCGGGCTTCAGGGGGGCCATCGCGTTGCGCAGGTCGGTTGGCGACTTCACGGGACGCCCGTTCGCCTGGACGATCACGTCGCCCGGCTGGAGCCTTCCGGATGATGGCGAGTCGGGAACGACGAGCGAGACCTCGGCGCCGCTCGAGGTCGTCTTCACGTCGTAGCCGATCGACTCGAGAGCGACCGCAGCAGCGATTTGCTGGGAGCGCGTCATGTCGAGCGCCCCGCTCTGCTGTTGCTGTTGCTCGCTCACGCCGACGGGGTTGATCGCCTGCTCAGGGACGAGTGTGGCATCGTTGTTCAGGCTGGGGAAGATCTCTTCGAGAAGGTTTGCCTTCCTGAGCAGGATGTCGACCAGGTAGATGCCCGATCCTTTCGATCCGCCTCCATCGGGCGACGCGCTGTCGATCGAGACGAGCGGCCCGACCGGAATTGCCTCGCCCGGGAGCAGGAGATATTGATTCGATGGGAGCAGCCATAGCGCCGCAAACGTCGCTGCCACCACGAGGACGGCCAGGACGAGGACGCGCGGCCACGTGACGAGTCGGCGAGAACGCACGCATCGATCGTAGCCAGCGGTCTGCCGCCTGACGGTGGCGAACCCCCGAACCAGTGCTAGCCGAGAACGGCAACCACCTCGCGAACGGCATCCGCGGATCCATGGAGCTCGGCGCGCTCGGCCTCTGAGAGTTCGAGCTCGATCACGCGCTCGATCCCATCCGAGCCGAGGACCACCGGGACGCCCATGTACAGGCCGTCCAGGCTGTACTCGCCCTCGAGGAGTGCGGTACACGGCAGTACGCGCTTCTCGTCCAGCACGATCGACTCGACCATCTGGGCAACGGCGGCACCGGGTGCGTACCAGGCGGACGTGCCGAGCAGATTCACGACCTCCCCGCCACCCTTGCGCGTGCGCTCGACCATCGCGTCGATCCGATCCTGCGGAACGAGCTGGGTCAGGGGCACGCCGCCGACGGTCGTCGCCGAGACGACGGGGACCATCTGGTCGCCATGGCCGCCGAGCACCATGGCCTGGACGTCGCGGTCGGACATACCCGTCTCCCACGCGATGAACGTCCTGAACCGTGCAGTGTCGAGAATGCCGGCCATGCCGAAGACGCGCTCCTTCGGGAGGCCGGAGACCTGCTTGGCCACGTGGCACATCGCGTCGAGCGGATTGGTGACGATGATGACGATCGCATCGGGCGAGGCGTCGACGGCCGCCTTCGTCACCGCCCCGACGATCGCCTGATTCGTCGTGACGAGATCGTCCCGGCTCATCCCCGGGGAGCGGGGTTTCCCGGACGTGATCACGACCACCTCGGAACCGGCCGTCTCGTCGTAGCCGTTCGTCCCCACGACCTTTGCCTCGTACCCGAGCACCGGGCCGGCCTCGTTCATGTCGAGTGCCTTCCCCTGCGGGAGGTCCTCGACGATATCGACCAGGACGACGTCGGCATAGTCGCCTCTGGCGATCTCCTGTGCAGCCGTCGCGCCGACGTTGCCGGCCCCGACGACAGTGATCTTTCGTCTCACCTCGATGAACCTCCAGATAGACCGAAGCCTGACTCTAACGAAGGTTTCGGAGCGGGGGTTTCAGGTAGATTCCGCGCGATGAACGACTTCAAGCCCGGACTCGAAGGCGTGGTCGCGTTCCAGACCGAGATCGCCGAGCCAGACCGCGAGGGCGGTGCGCTGCGCTACCGCGGCGTCGATATCGAGGAGCTCGTCGGACATGTGCCGTTCGAGCAGGTCTGGGGCCTGCTCGTGGACGATTCGCTGACGCCCGGGCTGGAGCAGGCCGAGGTCTACACGCTGCACGGCGCCACCGGGAAGCCGATGGCCGATCTCCAGGCGGGGACGGCTCATCTGGGGGGCGAGTGGGGCTGCGGCAAGCTCATCGACATCTCGGACGAGCAGGCGAAGCTCGACCTGCGCCGGCTCTCGGCGACGATGCTCTCGATCGTCGCTCAGAGCGCGCGGTTTGCCGACGGGGAACTGCGCCCCGTCGACCGGGACACCATC
>JBBQXH010000381.1:0-2716 GCA_038209835.1 Gaiellales bacterium
CCTTCTCGTCCCCGAGCCGCACCATGTCCTCGGCCGCGGTGTAGCTCCCGTGCAGGCCCACCTCTCCGCCGCCGGCCAGCACTGTCTCCACGAGTCGTGGGCGGAGCCGCTCGTACGCGTCGGGAGCCGCCCCGTCGGCGGGGTGGTGGTGACCCGCCATCACGAAGAACGTCGAGGCCGCTGCGCGCACGTGCTCGATTCGCATGATGCGCTCGAACCGCCAGTTCGGATCCGTGCGGCGGACCTTGTGCAGCGGCACGGCCGCGAGCGCCCTGGCCTCTCGAAGCGCAGCGGTCCCCCGCCGCTCCGCGGTCGCGTGCTTGAGCCGGGATGCGGACCCTCGGACGCCGACGCGCGTCCAGCGCCAGGGGGTGTCGACGTCGTGGGTGAGGGCAACGGCGAACCGCGCTCCGGCCCATCTTGGAGGCTCGAGGCCAAGCCGTTTGCGAAGCCGCTCGAGTGGCGGATCGAGCGGGTCGAGGCACGACGCGGCGGCCGGAAAGCGACCGTGGGCATCGCGGGTCGTCTCGCTCGACCGCTCCTCGACACGCGCGAGGTGGTAGAAGGCCTCGGCGAGCTCGTCTCCCTCGGGCCGCTTACCCAGGAAGACCTGCTCCCACGAGCCCTCCCGGTACGGAAGGTCGTCGCCGAAGCCGAGATCGTGCGCCCCGAGCGTGTCGAGCACCCATCGCGCCCGCCGTTCGATCTCGGCCGGGATCATCGGAGTGACCCGCGAACGAGCCGCGCGACCTGGGCGAGCGCGGGCGCGGGGTCGTCGAGCGCGAAGACCGCGTCGACGTAGGGCGGGCGCTGCAGGGCAGGGGAGCTCCCGCGCATTAGGCTGATCGCCCAGCGCTTCCGGCCGCCGTTCATGCGAGAGGGCGAAGACGGTCGGCCGAGGAGGTTCTGGTAGGCGATCTTCGGCAGATCGACCCCGCAAGCCGCTGCGAGACCGTGCCACTGCCAGAGCCGGGGATTGATCTCCATGAGCTTGAACCGGCCGTCGCGCGGATCCCGCTTGAACTCGACCTGGGAGATCCCGTGGAAGCGCACCTCGCGAAGCAGCCGGAGCCCCTGATCGACGACCTCGTCGACCCAGACCGCCTCGCCCACCCGGCAGGTTCCGACGAGCGGCGGCGTCTGGCGGAGCTTCCTGCCGCAGAAGACACCGAGCGGCTCGCCGTTCTCAGCCAGATAGCTCCCGAGCGTGTAGAGGCAGTCGTCGCCTCCGGGGATGAGCTCTTGCACCATCGGGGCGAAAGACTCGGCATCCACGTAAGCCCGCTCGAGCTCCGTTTTGGTCTCGCACCGGAAGGCCTGCCTCGCGAACCGCCGCTTGAACCCCGTCGGGTCTGACGGCTTCACCAGCACCGGGTAGCCGATCTCCTCCCCGGCGCGGATCGCGTCGGAGACGGACGCGGGGTGGCGAGTCTGCGGAATGGGAACCCCGGCCGCCTGCGCCCGCGCGAGCTGGAAGCGCTTCGATTGGATCCGCTCGAGAAGCTCCCATTCCGGAAACGGGTAGAGGAACCGCCCGCCGAGGGCCGCTCGGTTGCGCGCGATCGCGTTCACCTGCTCGTCGTGTGTCGGGAAGATCGGTGCCGGGCCTCCCAGGGCATCGCCGATCTCGACGAGGGTCTCGACGAACCGGGCCTCGTCGACGCCGGAATCGGGGCACGCGACTGCGAGCCCGTAACGCGACCTGAAGCCGAGCGCGCTCCGACGATGGTCGAGGGCGATCACCGGAACACCCGCCCGCCCGAGCGATCTGATCGCGGCGAGCCCGTTCACCCACGAGACGTCGACCACCACTGCTGCAGGCATCGGCTTCGACGCCACGTAGGCACGCACCCGCTCCCCCACCGGGCTCATTCGCCCGATTGTACGAGCCTGGCGACCGACCTCGATCGAAGCCAGGCCGCATCCTCTCTCGCCGACCGGCCCCGATCGCCGGGAAGAACGAGCCCACGCACGTCCAGCGCCGCGATCAGGAGCCGCCGCACCCTTTCGGCCTCGGCGGGACCGTCATGCTTGGCGAAGAAGCGCAGCTGGCTGCGGAGGTTCTCCCGGAAAAGCCGCCCACTGTGCGTCGCCCCCCCGACGTGGACGACCTCGGCGTCGGGGGTGAACAGCACCTGCCAGCCGGCGGCGTGGAAGCGATAGCACCAGTCGGTCTCCTCGCTGAACAGGAAGAACCGCTCGTCGAAGAGGCCGACGCCCTCGGTCGCCTCACGCCGCACGACGAGGCACGCACCCGACAGCCAATCCGCTTCGCGCGCGCTCTCGTGGTCGAAACCTCCGACATACAAAGGGTTGAGGAGGTTCGTTCCCGGTGCGAGCTTGCGCAGGAAGAAGTACTCGGTCGAGAGGCGCCACAGCGTCGGGAACGCTCGGACCGAGCGCTGAATGCTTCCATCGGCGTTGCGCAGGCGGGGACCAACAACGGCCGCCTCAGGATGCTCGTCGGCAAAGGCAACGAGCCGCTCCACTGCGTCGCCGACCACCCAGGCATCGGAGTTGAGGAGCAGGAAGTACTCGCCGGAGGCCACTCGCATGCCGGCGTTGTTGCCGCCCCCCATGCCGATGTTCTCCTGCTCGACGATCCGAACTTCGGGGAAGGCGCCCGCCACCATCTCGAGCGACCCGTCGGTCGAGCCGTGGTCGACGACGATCGTCTCGTAGTCGCGAACGCTCTCGAGGCCTCGCTCGAGCCACG
>JBBQXH010000382.1:0-2714 GCA_038209835.1 Gaiellales bacterium
GGTGATCTTCCCTCCCCGTTCCCGTGATGTTACGAGGCAGCTGCGAGTGCCTCGGCTTCGCGCCGTAGACGATCTGCTGGGGTCTCGTCCCCCTCGACGGACCGCTGGACGTAGACGGGGTCGGGCTCACCGGCGCGATACCAGGAGACGATCATCGGAATCCCCGCCAGGTGGAAGAGGCCGAGCTGGGGACAGCGCCGGTCGGACTCGTCCGCGAGCGCCTTCACCCGCTCTGCCCGCTCGTCCGTCTCGATCGTCAGGTCGAAGCTCACCTGCTCGAACCGCGGTTGCAGATGGAGATCGAAGAAGAAGCCGCGAATGTCGATCAGCGAGCGGATGCTCGTCTCGAGATCCGAATAGGCGAAGCCCTGATCCTCGGCGACGACTGTGATCGTGATCGAGGTGCACATGGCAAGCGCAGCGAGCTGGAAGTGGACGGGCGTCCACCCGCGGCTCTGGCCTTGCAACGCGGGCGGGTCGCCGATGTCGAAACCAAGCGGCTCGTCGGCCAGGATCGAGTGCTGACCGTCCATGAACGCCTCGACGACCATCTGGTCGTGCGAGCGTGTCGTCACGTCGGAGATGCCGATGTACGGCGGAAACTCGGGAGCGGGATCGCTCATCGCGTCTGTCGCCTCCTTCCCTTGTCCGGGAGCGCAGATTCTACGGTGCGGGGATCACGAAGACCGCGATCGATCCGGTCGCGCGCCCGTCCAGCGCCCGATCGACCGAAGCGCTGTCTGCGCCCTCGACGGTGACGCCCTGGTCTGTCCGGGTCGCCTTGAGCCCCGCCTTCACGAGAAGCGACACGACGGCCGTGGCGGGACCCGTGACCTTCCGTACGAGGATCGGCGCCGCAGTCGACTCGAGCGAGGAGGAGTCCGCTGCTGCCCCCGTGTCGGCCGCGGTGGCTCCGCCCTCGTTCGCGGTGGTTGCTGCAGCGGTGGTGGCTGCGTCGGCTGCCGCTGCCGTGTCGGCCGGGGCGGCGCTGGCGGCTGCGACCTCGGGCCGGGCCTTCTCGGCGTTCTCGTTGTTCCCGTTCGTCACGACGACGACGGCGACGACGGCTGCCGCCACCGCCGCAACCGGCGCGAGGACGGCGACCAGGCGTCCCGGTGACCAGTGGCGCCGCTTGCCGGGGTCGCGTTCCTGCGGTCCGAGCCGCTCGCGGCTGGCTCGCGCGGCAGACTCCGGCAGCTCGAGGATCGGCGATGCCCTGAGGGCGTCGCGCCCTTCGGCGCTCAGCGCGACCGCCTCCGCGCAGAGCGGGCAGCCGTCGACGTGCAGGCTGATGCGCGCTGCCGCCGTCTCGTCGAGCTCACCCTCGACGAATTCGAAGAGCTCGAGATCGCTGGGGTGCGAAGTGTCCATCGCTAGTTCGACTCCTCGTCCGCGTGCACGGTTCCCAGCCGGCGGGCGAGCTCCGCACGGCCGCGGAAGATCCGGGACTTGACCGTGCCCTCGGGGACGCCGAGCACCTCGGCGATCTCAGCGTACGAGCGGCCGAGCACGTCGTAGAGGATCACGGCTTCGCGGTACCCATCCTCGAGCCCCGCGAGCGCTCGCTGCAACGCACTCGAGAGCTCGCTCTCGGCGACCGCGTCTCGTGGGTCGCTCGGCTCCCGGATGTCCTCGAGCGGCGTGGTTGGGCGCCGCGCCGCCCTCGTGCGCTGATCGGACACGGTGTTCAGGCAGATGCGGTAGATCCAGGTCGAGAAGCTCGACTCGGCCCGGAACCGCGGGAGGCCGCGCCAGGCTCTGACGATCGTCTCCTGGACGGCGTCCTCGGCGTCCGCCACCGAGGAGAGCTCGCGGACGGCGAGCGTATACAGCCGGTTGCGGTGCTCGGCTACCAGCTGCTCGAATGCGCGCTCGTCGCCCCGTTGCGCCCTCCGTACGAGCAAATCGTCAGGATGCACGCCATGAAGATGCTTCTCTGGCACGGCTATTTGCTCGGCGGCACGGGCTCGAACGTCTACACGCGCTCGCTCGCGCGCGCCTGGTCTCGGCTTGGCCACGACGTGACGGTCTTCTCCCAGGACCCGCATCCGGAGCGGTTCGATCTCGGCGGGGCGGCTACGGTGCGGCCTGACATCGGGCCTATCCTGCCCGTCTTCGTCCTCGATCGCTACGAGGGCGTGGAGGCGAGGCGTGTCCAGGATCTCAGCGTCGCCGAGCGGACGCGCTTCGTCGAGGTGAACGCCGCTGCCATTCGCGAGCACCTTCCCGCCGACGTCGTCTTCACGAATCACGTCGTGCTCGGGGGGCCGGTCGGAGCTGCGACCGGGGTTCCCTTCGGCGTCAAGGCGCACGGCTCGGAGCTCGAGTTCTCGATGCGCGGCAACGAGGAGCTGTGCGCGTGGGGGCGCGAGGCGCTTGCCGATGCCCGGCTCGTCGTCGCCGGGACAGAGCACATCCACCGCGTGCTCGCCGACGTCATGGGGGAGGGGGAGTACCTCGAGCGCGTTCGGGTGATCCCGCCGGGGGTCGACACCGAGAGCTTCAGGCCCGAGCCGAAGGATGCCGCGCTCGAAGGGCTGCTCGCGGAGGCGGCGAAGGACTCACCGAATCCACCGAGCGGGCATGACGAGCGCCTGCCCGACGAAGGGAACGAGGCGCGGTTCGCGGCCTTCCTCGAGGACGATGGGCCGCTCGTCGTCTACTTTGGGAAGCTGAGCCGGGAGAAGGGCGTCCACCTGCTCGTCGAGGCGCTC
>JBBQXH010000383.1:0-2698 GCA_038209835.1 Gaiellales bacterium
GGTCCCGGGCTGTCGGCGAGGAAGAGGAGGCCGACGCAGTTCTCCGTGCTGCGGTTGTTGCGAATCGTCCCGAACATCGCGTCGCGGACGAAGATGCCGATGAGGTTGTCGCGAGCGAGGTTTCCGTCGATGAGCGCCCGCGCCTCGGGCGAGTCGCCGACGTAGATCCCGGCCTCGTCGCTTCGCTCGGTTGAGTTGCCGAGGATCTGCGTGCCGGTCGAGATGAACGCGGCAATGCCGTACTCGCCGTTGTCGATAGTACGGTTCTCCTCGAAGACGGCGTTCTTCGCGCCGAAGGCAACGATGCCCGAAGCAGGGAAATCGCTGACCTGGAAGCCGCGGATCGTGACACCTTCCACGTACGAGGACACGGTGGCGGTCGCGAGGTCCACGACGCCCGTCACGCAGAAGCCGTTGACGCCCGTTGGGCTGTCGTCAGGACACTGAGTCGTCGTCGGGGTCTCGGGGACGGCGAGCACCGCGTTGACGCCCTGGATCGTGATGTTGCTCTTCGTCACGACGACGTTCTCGCGGTAGACGCCGGCCTGCACCATCACCGTGTCTCCCGCGACCGCGGCGTTGACAGCCGCCTGGATCGACTGGCCCGCCGAGACACCAATCGTCTTGGCGCCGGCGGGAGCCACCACGAGCAGCGCACACGCTCCGACCAGCGCGGCGACACAGACCGACCGCAATCGACGCATGTTCATCAGAATCTCCCCCTTTTCTCTGAACCGCTCCGAAACCGCAGGACGCTTCTTCCGCGCGTCGGTACGGGAGCATAGTCCGGCTGCGCCGTCGCGTCAGGGACGATCGGTGCTCTGCTCGCGAATGAGCCGCCACGCGAGCACGGCAACGACGATCACGGCGAAGCTCGCGCCGCCCACGAAGAACACCTGAGCGATCTCGGTGAGAAACGACACGCTCGAGTCATCGGTAACCCGCGACGCGATTGCCGATCCGATCACGACTCCTGCCAGGAGGAAGCCGGCTGTGAGCGCTCGAGCAAGTCTTCCGAGCGAGCGGATCTGAGGGTCGAGGTCGGATGTGTCGACCTTCACGCTCAGCTGACCCTTCAGATACTGGTCGAGCCACTTGCCCGTCGCCTCCTGGAGAGATGGAATCCGGCCCGCCACCTCGCGCCCGACGAAGACGAGCTGTTTCTTCACCGAGTCGGTGATCAGCTCAGGAGTCACGTTGTCCGCGACGAGCTCCGTGACGATGGAGAGGCCCTCATCGACGAAGTCACCCCGGCCGCCACGGGCATAGAGCGCCCGGGTGAAGCCTTCCGCCTGCGTGAGCGCCTTCAGCGCGAGGGTGAGCTGCGGATCGAGCCTCAGACCGTTGTCGCGCAGGACGTCGAGAGCCGCCGACATGATCTTCGCGAAACCGACCTTCTCGCCGGGCTCCATGAACCGCCCGACCCGCCGCTCGAAGTCGTGGTAGAAGGAATCGTCGGCGACCTGACGGAACGGCTCGGACAGCGAGCGCAACGTCTGAGCGAGACCGAGCGCGTCGGACTGCTGCGCGACGAGCAACAGGTTGATGAAGTAGGCGCGCTGCCGGAGAGAGAGCTCCCCGACCATGCCCAGGTCGATGAACGTGACCGTGCCGTCCTCGAGGTCGACGAGGACGTTGCCGGGATGCGGATCCGCGTGAAAGAAGCCGTCGATCAGGAGCATCTTGATCGCGGCTCGCAGCGCACGGTCGGCGACGACGTTCGGGTCGAGGCCGGCCCGGATGATCTCGTCGACGTCCGAGACCTTGACGCCCGGAGCGAAGTCCATCGTCAGGATCCGCTTGGTGGAGAGGCCCCGGACGATGCCTGGCACCGCGACGCCCTCGATTGACTCGAGGTTGCGCGCAATCCGGCGCGCGTTGAAGGCCTCACCCGTGTAGTCGAGCTCGTCGATCAGGTTCGATCCGAACTCGTTGATCACCCCGACCATGCCGACCTCGCGCGCCCACACCGTTCGGCGTTCCATGAGCTGCGCGACGCGGGAGAGGACGGTGACGTCCGCCTTCAGCTGGTTGACGATGTTCGGCCGCTGGATCTTCACCACGATGTCACGGCCGTCCGCGAGGGTCGCGCGGTGCACCTGGGCTGTCGAGGCCGACCCGAGCGGCTTCGGGTCGAACGTCTCGAAGAGCTCTTCGGGGGTTCCGCCGAGCTCGTCGGCGAGCATCATCCGAACCTCGTCGATCGGGAAGGGCTTCACGTCCGACTGGAGCTTCGCCAGCTCGATTTGCCAGGCGGAAGGCAATGCCGTGCTCTGGCTCGAGACGAGCTGGCCCATCTTCACATACGTCGGCCCGAGCTCTTGCAGCATCAGTCTTGCCTTCACCGCCCCGCTCAGCGGCACCACCCTGTGCGGCGGCCTGTGCAGAAGCTGCTGCATCCGCCGGCGAAACGCGCCCAGCGCTCCGCGACCGAAGACCCCGTCGTAGCCGTAGCGCAGGATGACGTCGTAGATCTGCTGCAGCCGCTGCCGCGCGCGAATCCGCTCCAGAAAGGTCAACTCCCTCACGCGCGTCCCTCGCCGGCGTCGGCTCCCGCCGGGCGGAGCCCGGCTCCACCGCCGCCTGGCGCCGCTGCGGGCACGGCGCCGTCCGGGCCCGTGTTTCCCACACTGTTCCCGACCGCCCCCCACCCCCAGCGACACCCGAGGAAACCGCGGGTCACGCGGTGTACTCCCGC
>JBBQXH010000384.1:0-2685 GCA_038209835.1 Gaiellales bacterium
CGGGTCAGACGGCGTGGGCCTTCATCCGCGGCGAGGGTGTCCTGTACGGCCTCGACCCGAACCAGCAGTACCTGGTCGAGCTCGACCCGGCGAGCGCGACGGTTGAGAGCCGCATTCCGGTCGACCGGCCGCACCGATTCCTCCCCACCATCGAGTTCGGATCCATCTGGTACACGACCGAGAACGGAAACGAGCTCGTCCGAGCAGATCCCGTCTTCCACCGGACGGTGGCCACGATCAAGCTCCCAGAGAAAGGCCTCGAGCGGAGCTTCGGAATCCCTCCGGGCGGGGTCGCACGCGTCGGTGACGAGATCTGGGTGACGTACGGATACCCGGTGAGAGTGGCGCGGATCGATCCAGTCCAAAACGAGGTTGTCGAGACGTGGCGGCTACCGGACGGGCCGCCGGTGAGCACCGACATCGTCGCCGGCGGCGGTGACGTCTGGGCGCTGTACGACGACGGCAGCAGCGTCATTCGGCTGTCGCCGACCGGGGATGTGAAGGCGACCGGTAAGCTTGGGGGCGGAAACGTCGTCGACGCCGTCGCTGCGGAGGGGTACCTCTGGGTGGCGATGGATTCGGTCGGCGGCGTGTGGAAGGTCGACCGCGACGCGGCGGTTCGAAACCAGATCGCGACGGGTGCGAGCCCGTGGCAAATGATCGAGGCAAACGGATACCTCTGGGTCTCGAACGCCCGCGCAGGGACGGTCAGCCGGCTCGACACGAGGACGGACGCCGTTCGCCAGACGAGAACCGGACATCGCCCTCTCGCCGTCGCCGTGGCGGGTGGCGGGCTGTGGGTCGGCCTCGAGCTGTCGGCGGCCGAGGCCCGATCCCACGTCGAGGGCAAGCGGGTGCTCACCGCGGCGCTCGCGGAAGACGCGCTCGCGACCGATCCGGCGACAGCCTTCGGTCTTCCGGCATACGCATTCATCCACTCGCTCGGGGTCGGCCTCATGCGCTATCAAGCTGCGGCGGACGGAACCGCCGATCTCACACCCGAATTGGCCGCCGACGAGCCGCAGGTGACGGACGGGTTGCGCCGCTACACGTTCGAGATCCGGCCGGGCTTCCGTTTCTCGCCTCCCTCGGGCGAGCCAGTTTCCGCAGAGACCGTTCGCTATTCGCTCGAGCGGGCAATCACCGAAGGAGACTTTTGTGCGTACCTCTTCGAGGACATCGTCGGGGCGAGCGACTTGCGGGACGGGAGGGCCGACCACCTCGCGGGGATCACGGTCGAGGGCGAGAGCGTCTCGATCGAGCTGACCGCCCCTTCGGCGACGCTTCCTGCACGACTCGCGGCCTCCTGCGCAACGGTCGTACCCCTCGGAACGCCCGTGGTCGAAGGGGGGCTGACTCAGCCGATCGCTTCAGCCGGGCCCTATTACGTCGACACCTACACCGCCGGCGAGCAACTCCTTGTCCTCCCAAATCCGAACTACTCCGGCGATCGTCCCAAGAGACTCGACGGAATCGTGCTGAGCGTCGCCGGGGACGCAGAGGGGGCCGCAGCGCTCGTCGAGCAGCATCGTGCTGACTACGCCTTGGACGTCGGCAGCCCGCTGAGTCCGGCGTTCTCCTTCGACGGACGGCTGGAACGGCAGTACGGCGCAGATCGCTGCTCGGGGAGCCCCGGTGAGAAGCCGTGCTTCGTCCGCTCGCAGGCGAGCACCTTCCGCTACCTCCAGCTCGATACGCTGCGCGGGCCTCTCGAGGACCGGTCTGTCCGGCGGGTGCTCTCGCTCGCGCTCGATCGTGAGGCGCTTGCCAGGATCGCGCAGGGGTACCCGACGACCCGACTGATCAGTCCCGGAGTCCCGGGCTACGCGCCGGAGCCATTGATCCCGCCGTCCGGCGATCTGGCCGAGGCGCGAACGCTGATGGACGGGCGGACGGCGACGGTCGTGCTCGGCATCGCCCGCTTCGTCGACGAGGCGCGAGACATCGCTGCGGCGATCCGCGGCCAGCTCGCGCAGGTCGGGATTCGCGTGGTCGTCAAGGCGCTCGACGATCCCTTCGCCGAGGCCGTTCGCCCGAAAACCAGCTTGACGGCGCTCTTCGACGGGTGGGGCCCCGACTACGCGGACGCGGAGAATGTGATCTACCCGGTTGTCTCACCGCGCTCCCCGAACTACTTCTACCCCAAGTGGTTTGCGGACGACGTGCTCCTCGACCGCATCGACGAGACGCGGCTGCTGGTGGGTCCCGGACGGCCAGCTGCGTGGCGCGCGATCGACGAGAGTCTCGCAGAGGATGCTGCCTTCATCCCGCTCTACACGATCACCAGCTACCCGCAGCTCTTCTCGGCTCGAGTCGGCTGCCAGAACTTCCTGCCGCTCTACGGCGGTCTCGTCGATCTCGGCTCACTCTGCTTACGCTGACGTCTCCTGCGGCTACGCTTGTTTTCGGAGTGCCTGAGCTAGCCGGAGCGGTTGCCGAGAGCTTCGAGGCCCGCATACGGGCTCTCGAGGAGGAATCCCTCTCGCCGTTCGCCGTTCGCTCCTACGAGACGCGTGGGCGCGCAGAAGCCGAGGACGGGTGCCGCTTGCGGACGCCGTTCCAGCGCGATCGGGACCGCATCGTCCACTCCAAGTCGTTTCGGCGCCTGAAGGACAAGACACAGGTGTTCATGGCTCCGCGCGGCGATCATTTCCGGACGCGGCTCACGCACACGCTCGAGGCAGC
>JBBQXH010000385.1:0-2663 GCA_038209835.1 Gaiellales bacterium
TTCCCCGCAGGACGTTACAGTGGCGCCGTGATCACGGGCATGGACGGCTGGACGGCCGTCGTCACGGGCGGCGCGTCAGGAATCGGTGGAGCCTGCGCCGACCTTCTCGGCCGTTGCGGCGTGAAAGTGGTCGTCGTCGACCGCGACGCCGAGGACTCCGTCGACGTGACGGATCGGGCTGCGCTCGACCGTGTCGCCGCCCAGGTAGCAGAGCAGCACGGCTCGCTCGAGATCCTCGTCAACGCGGCCGGCGTGCTGACCGAGAACCGGCCGGTCGACGAGATCCCGGTCGACGACCTGCGCCGCAACCTGGAGGTGAACCTGATCGGTGTCTTCCAGTCGTGCCAGGCATTCGCACCGCTCCTCAAGGCGGGCCAGGGGTCCGTCGTAAACGTAGCCTCCCAGGCGGCGCTCGTCTCGCTGCCACAACAGGCGGCCTACACAGCGAGCAAGGGTGCCGTTGCCGCTCTCACCCGCTCGCTCGCGATCGACTGGGCCGCTGACGGCGTACGCGCCAATGCGGTCGCGCCCGGTTTCACCGTGACGCCGATGACCGAGGCGTTCTTCGAGAACGAGACGTTCACACGGGCCGCGACCGGGCGAATACCGCTCGGACGGCTCCTCGAGGCCGACGAGATCGCCGGCGCAATCGCCTTTCTCGCGAGCCCGCTGGCGAGCGCGATCACAGGCGTCGTCCTGCCCGTGGACGGCGGCTGGACGGCCGGCGAGCCTGCACTACCCTGGTGACCATGGTCAGAATCGAGCGCATCCGCACCGAGCCCGACCCGTACGAGGCGTTCCGGCTCGCGCAGGGCTACCGGGTGGGGGATCTCCTCTTCATCTCCGGTCAGGCGTCGATCGACGAGAACGCGCAACTCGTCGGCGAAGGCGACTTCGACGCCCAGGCCGAGCAGACGTTCCTGAACCTGAAGCGCGTCCTCGAGGCCGGCGGCTCGAGCCTCGAGAACGTCGTCAAGGTGACGATCTTCCTGAAGGACATGGCGAACTTCCCGAAGATCGTCGAGCTCCGCGGCAAGTGGTTCACGCCGCCGTATCCGGCAGACACGATCGTCGAGATCACCGCGCTCGCCTTCCCCGAGCTCCTGATCGAGATCGAGGCGATCGCGGTAGCCGACGAGGCCGCGGAGCGATAGGGTCACTCCGTGGACCTCTGGCATCTGCCCTCGATCGATGCGACCGGCAAACGTGAGCCTCGCCTGCTCTTCTCGACGCCACCCGCCTGCCGGGCCGTTGTAATCGACCTCCAGGCGGGCGAGACGATGGGCGAGCACTCGGTTCACGAGAACGCGATCCTCCAGGTCGTGAGCGGGACTGTGGTGCTTGGAACGGCCGACGGAGAGACCGAGTGCCCGGCCGGAACACTCGCGACGTTCTCACCCGGCGAGCGCCACTCGGTGAGGGCGGCCGAGACATCGCGCGTCCTCCTGCTGCTGGCCCCGTGGCCGGGAGACGGCCACTACGGCGCCGGCGAGGAAGAGCACCTCGCCACGCACGCGCACGTCGCCCCGCTCGACTAACGACGCGGCGCCGCGGTCGCTACGTAGTTCCGTGCCTGCTCGGCAAGGCTGCTCCAGGACTGGGAATCGCCGAGCGCGATCGCGACCCACTCCTTCATGACTCGCCCGCGACCGGTGTCGAAGGGTTGTCCGGCTCCGGACGCGGCGAGCCGCGCGAAGATCCTTCCGTCGACCTTGAGGGCCGAGGCGCCGAACGCCCGCTTCCCGTCGGCAGACGGAACGGTGACCGACGGATCCGCGCCGAAACGCTGGACGAGGCCCTCGAAGAGCGTCTCGGCGTCGCTCGGGCTCATCGACTCCAGCGTACGTCAGCACGTGCGGCGAGGCGGACTGACCCGGCCCTCGCACGCGTGGAGGTCGCTCAGCTCGAGAGGATCAGTTGCTTCGAGAGAACTCTTCCGGGGCTGGTCGAGGCGAACACCTGAAGCTCGACGGCGTGAACCCAGCCGCGCCGATTGGGGAAGACCGACTTGTAGGTCTTGAACGAATACCAGGCGCATCCCCTCGATCCGGGATCCGCGAGCGTCTTCGTCGCGCGCGTCTTCACCTGGAGGGACGAGAACTTCGCGGGGATGTTGTAGGTCACCTCGCTCAGCTCGGCCCGCAGGATGCCCGAGCCCGTGTAGCAGACGACCGCGCTGACCTTCCAGCCCGGATACTTGCCCGGCTCGATCACCGCGATCCGCGCTCCCCGGAGATGCGGGGACGGGTGCGCCGCGAGAGCGGGAACGGCCAGGACGAGCACAGCCGCCAGCCCGGCGGCTAGCGCTGCAAGCCTCTTCTTCATGTGACTCCTCCGTTTGGGTGGAGCGAGAGCTGTACGACATCTCAAACGGCCCGTGCTGGGCGCGGCGAGGCGGACTCCCCGGAGATCCCTGCGAGCTCGTCAACCAGGTGAACTACGCAAAGATGCATCGCTCGTCCGAGCGCTCCGCCTGCGGTTACGGGCGCTCGAGCGGGAGATCGGCGGCCCCGGGGTAGTTCAACCCGATTAACGAAATCCCGTACCGCCACCATCACTCTCAGTGTGGAGCACGTAGCGGAAACAGGTGGGGCGAGCGTGGCTGCAATCGAGAGCGCGTACCGGGACGACGCCCAGCGCTACTTTCGGCTCGCGCGAGCCGT